>JBFHIO010000138.1:0-5466 GCA_041596435.1 Desulforhopalus sp.
CACAACTTTTTTTCTGTAAAGAATCAGCGCAGTGCCATTCCTTTTTCAACGGTCTCGCGTTTTTCTTTGCCTTCCAGCTTTTCGAGCATCTCGAGGGCAAACGGGATAGACCAGCCGGCACCACGTCCGGTAACGCAGTTCCCGGCAACCACAACCCCTTCATCCTGCTGCCGCTCTGGAGCGATCTTATCCATAAATCCGGGATGGCAGGTAGCTTTTTTACCCTCCAGCAGGCCCTGTTTTTCCAGAACTACAGCAGGAGCGGCACAGATACCACCGAAGAGACGCCCTTTCGCGTTCTGGTTCTTCAGAAGTTTCTCAACCTCCGGGGATTTGGCAAGATTTTCTGAGCCTTTAACACCGCCGGGCATAACGATGAGGTCCCACTGAGAATCCATGCAGTCGCGAATCATTTTGTCGGCAGTAACTTCTACGTTATGAGAAGATTTCACCTGCTGACTCTCACCAACAGAAGCGGTAACCACTTCAACCCCGCCACGCCGCATAACGTCAACCACTGCCAGTGCTTCCACCGTTTCAAACCCTTCTGCCAGAGCAACAAGAACTTTACTCATGATTTCCTCCGAATTTTGCAAAGTGTGCATAATATGTTATTGAAACCGTTACAGGTTTCAACGCGCACAATATACATCATGGCACAGAAATACCAGGGAGGAATTGACGGTTTAAGGACAAACATCAGTGATCAATTCAGCCTGACATAGCGATCCCCATGAACGAGCAGAAAAAGAGTTGCCCAAAATTCCCCGTTGGAAATATCCAACCTTTTTACACAGGAGCAGACATGGAACAGCCCGCTGAGATTAAAGAACCGGTTTCGCCTTCCCTACAGCCACAACCCCAAAAGCAGCGCAGAGCTTTCAAATGGAGTCATGTAATTTTAATGATGCTGGCAGTGATGGTTGTCACCGCCGCCGTCACCGGCTGGATCATCAAGAGCACTTTCTTTGCTTCACCTCTGCAGCCGGTGGTTCTGACCTCCCAGGAACAGACAGTGCTGGATAACAAACTTGCCGAATTCGAGGGCTCCCTGTACAGAGAAGAAAGCACGCCGGCAAAAAAGATTACCACTGCATCAACTGACGATGACGATGTCAGAAACGGGGTTCTCCAGCCGGAGAAATATTCCGAGGAAGGCGCCTCACGCACCATCAATCTTACCGAGCGGGAAGTAAATGCCCTCCTGGCCAACAACACCGATCTCGCCGACAAGGTGGCAGTCGATTTCTCCGATGATATGGTCAGCCTGCGGGTACGCCTGCCCCTCGATAAGGACGTCCCTGTTCTCGGCGGTAAAACCTTGAAGATCAAGGCCGGAGCCCGCCTTGCCTACGAAAACGGGCATCCCATTGTCATTATCAAAGGGGTAAGTCTGATGGGAATTCCAGTACCTGCCGCCTGGCTCGGAGGAATGAAAAACGTCGATCTTGTGGAACAGAGTGGAGCGGACAATGGCTTCTGGAAGCAGTTTGCCGCCGGAGTAAAATCTCTCAAGGTGACCGACGGGGCACTGCAGATGACTCTCGCGGAATAAAGGGAAAGGTTGCCAAAAGAACTCTCTTACAACGTCTACGAAAAAGGCCGTCTTTCCAAAAAGGAAAGTCGGCCTTTTTTTGTTTATGCAAAAGAAAAAATTTACTGCGCAGGAAGTATATCTGCGGGAGAGAGGGTTCCCGCCGGCTGCATCCGCCCTGTCCCCTGTTCTTCAAATGCAGAATCCACACCATCAGCAGGAACTGCAGACGCTGGAGAAGTTACACCTGCATTGCCTGCTGCCGCAGGAGTGCCCGGCTGCGCCGGAACACCTGCAGATTCGAGTTCACTGAGACTCTGATTGACCCGGTCAAGATTATCAATCACCTTGCTGCGAATAACCGATGCAGGATACTTCTGCAAAATACCCTGCAGCACATCGCGGCTCTCTTCCAGCAACTGCTTCTTCACTGCAGGATCCTCACTTTCCGTAAAGCGCATAAAGAGCTGCGCCGCACGGCGGCGTGCACTCTGAGCAGCCTCTTCAGTAAGTTCCCTGACCTTTACCTGCGCCTTCGTGGCATAAACAGTATCACTCAGGGCAGAAACGGCAGCGATGGCTTCATCATATTTCTCATCGCGGGCGAGCTTCATCGCATCATTCCAGCGTTCCTGCACCTCCTGCGTCTGCTGCAACTGCACAGTCTCCTTGCTGACCGCCGAGGCAAGTTGAATTTCCTCCAGCTGCTTCTTCAGCTGCAGTTGCTGTTCCGGGCTGATGATATCAGCAGGGATTGTCTCCAGCAGATCCTGTGCTTCTTGAAATTTGCCAGCGGAGGTAAGTTCATTCACCTGCGCGAGGAAACCGTTAAACCATTCATTAGCCAGAGTATCAGCCACCTCTTTGATATAGTCGACATTGGAAGAGACCGGCGAGTAGGGATAGTCGGTGAGGAACTTTTCTGCTTGCCATATCACGCTGAAACCGTCTTTCTTCGGAATAAATCCGAGGAAATTGCGCAGCAGAGCAGAATACTCTGCCAGCTCTGGAGAGCCGGAAGAAGCACGATCAAGGATGGAGAGCTGCAACCGGGCCCACTCTTCAAGACGTCCAAGGTTTTCATAATCCTCGGAGATTTTTTGATACTGTTTGCGAGCCGCATCATAGTTATCAGCTGCAGTGTAGAGGTCGGCCAGAACCCGGCGCAGAGAGACAAGATCCATCGCCTGCTCTTTTGAGTTGGACATGCCATCAACAACTTCAGCATATACCCGCGCAGCCCGTGCTTCCTGATGCAGATACATCAGTGCGTTTCCATATCTGATGCGTGTTCTTACACTGACCCGGCGCAGCAGCTCTTCGGGGATCTCCAGCCACACCTGCACCACCTGCTCATATTCCCCCGCCGCGGAGTTGCGTTCGATGAGATTCTCAAAGTTGGCAAGGTCAGCCTTGAGTTTCGTGCTCGGCAGAGGGACATCAGTCTCCTGATTGAGCATGGTACCACAGCTGCTTTCGAGGAAAGAAACATCACTCTTCTGCAGTTCAAGGACCTGCTCCCGATTGGTCGTTATTGCCTCCCCCTCGGCGGAGAGCAGCTGAGAGCGCAGCGTATTAAAAGAGTTGATGATAGTCCGCATACGGCGAAAACAACGCACCAGATCTTCTGATTCTTTTTTGCTGAGGTCCGCACCCGCCGATCTGCGGTCAAGCTCTTTCCAGCGATCGAGCTTGCGACCGTATTCGAGAATTCGCCCGTTGACATAGTCAAGATCCGGCAACACCACATCCAGTTCTTCCTTTATCGGTTCCTCCTCTGCTACACCTGCAAAAAGCTCAACAGAGCTTACAGTCGGAGCCTCCGCAGGCTGCTGCACAACGGGTTGCGGGGAAAAACGCGGCTGCTCCATGGCACAACCGGTAAGACCAATCGCTCCGAGGGTGAAAAACGCACTGACTATTATTTTTTTCATATTCGTACCATTGATAAAATTGCAGGATTTTCAATTCCGCCTGAAGGATATCACCGAGGGGCAAAAGGTAACATCGAATAGCCAGTTTTTCGCCCATCTTCTTCGGTACAGTCAAAAAATTATCCTTAGAGATAAGCGCCAGACTCCGATCTCCACGCTATGCCTGCAGTAAATTTTCTCCTGCCTCTCAAATATGAACGAAATACCAGTTTTTTCAAGGGACCCTGAATGTAATATTCCGCGCCGTTACAGATCGACGCTTTCCTCTTTGACGATATCTGCCGGTCCACGGTTCAAGGTCTGAGCCTTGTCATTGCCCCAGAAGGGCTTGAAAAAAGAGGCTGCACCGAAGTGGCCAAGATTATTCACCTGGCCGAAGGTGCGAATTGCCCGGGCACCGTCTTCCTCGATCGTGGCAGGCATGGCAACCCGACCGCCGGTGTCACGATCAACTTTGAGATTAATCTGCCCGAGCGCTGGCCGGAGAATGGTCGGACCATACGCTGAAAGTGCCTGCGGGTCAAGTTTCTGCACCATGCCGTCCTTCTTGAGAATAGCGCTGGCAACATCGGTCCATGCGGGCAAAGCGCCGTTGGAGCCACTGATATGCAGCCTGCCGTGACGCATGGAAGTGTTGTTGTCAAACCCGACATAAACGCCTACGGCATAACCGCCCTGCAGGGTCATCCCCTTGCCGGACTTGTCGACCACCGGCACAAAGCCAAAAAAAGAACCGTTGGTATAATTATTGGCGGTACCTGTCTTGCCAAGCAGAGGAACCGGCAGGTTCAACTTTTTCTCCGGATTAATATAGCGCACCTTGTGCCAGGCGTAGTTGCCGGTACCGAAGTGAACAACATTCTCGAGTATGGAGTTGACCTCCATACTGGTCTTTGCATCAACGATGCGACGGGCACGTCGCCTCGGCCGATAGAGGAGGTCACCGTCTGCGGACTCAATATGGTCAATAATACTCAGGGAATCGGGTTGATCTTCCACCGAGTCGGTACCGTCGGCAAAGACCCTTCGCCCACCCCAGGTGACAAGACTGCCACTCACTATTGTCTCATAAAGGCGGGTCATCTCAAAGGGGGTAACCACATTGGAGCCGAGGGGAAAGGAGAGTACCGGCTGCAGATCGCTGCTGACGCCCATTTTATGACCGAGTTGAACAAGATAGCGCAGTCCAAGCGCGACACGGAAATCAGGAATATTTTCCAGGACCTCAAAGTCGTAGGGACGCCTGCCGGAAAGTTCAGCCAGTTCCAGTTGAAGCTGTTTGTTGACCCGGTCGACCGCGTAGTTGCTTATCCCGGATGTCCCGACGTGAATACCCTCCCAGAAGAGACGACGCCCAGTATCACTCATATTTTCCAGATACTGTATGAGCCTGTCGCCGTCAAAGAGGGCCATGTTCTCTGTACTCTTCGGTGAAAAGTAGAACTCACCGTCAATCATCCCTTTATAAAGAGGGCCATAGATCGGTTGATGCGTTTCAAAAAATCCCAGAGAACGTGCAAGCTCGGTGGACACCGCCGCCTGAAAGGTTTCAAGGGGCTGGCGTCGCTGCTGCAGCTGCAGATAGCTCTGTCCCAGCATTTCCCGTCGTTTAAACAATTCCGCCCTCTTCTTCGCGTCATCTGTCCGTTCTATCTGTTCCTGTAAAGAGTTGAAGAGGGCTGAAAAATTACCGCCATACGGCAGGTCGCGCAACCGCTCATACTCAGCGCCCATGCCGTCAAAAACGAAATCCGCCTCCAATGCCTTTACTGCACGGCTGTACGCTGCTGTTTCGAGGGCCTTTCTGCCAACATTAACACCAATGGTATTCTGCATACGGGCAACGTAGGAGCGGTAGGATTCAGCCTGGCCACTCACCCTCTGCGGTGTGAAGCCAAGCTGATCGGCCACCTCTCGAAACTGAGCGCGATTGAGGTGGTCACAGAGATGATTAAGCAGCCAGATAGAGGCAACGTTTTCAGATTTCACCCCTGCCCA
>JBFHIO010000139.1:0-5450 GCA_041596435.1 Desulforhopalus sp.
AGCGCTGGACCCTGTGGACAGCAGAATACGGTATGCTGCCGCCTGAAGAGACACGAATTTATCGCCTGCTGTCACTCCTTGCAGGAATAGAGATTGAGGGAAAACAGGGGGGATATGCAGAGGTCCTGCAGGCAGCCTTTTCCCCTGAAGAACTAACCCGGGCAGAGAAAATTCTCAGCGGGGCGATACGCTTTCCCGGACTTGAATTCCCCGAGGACATCAGTTTTGCCGAACTGTCCGAGCCGCAGGCGAATATTGAAAAAATGTGGAACCGCTATCGTGAGATACTGCGGGGACAGAAAAAAGGAGACTGAGGGCTCACTTCCGCCGTGCGCTCCACCGCTCCCGCAGATGAACCAGCACTTCATCCGGCACGCTGTTTTTCCCGCCTGCAAGCCCGGTTCCCGGTCTGTTACTGCCGTGGTAATCGCTGCCGCCAGTGGCTATAAGGTCAAACTCCTTCACCAGACGCCGCAGCTGCTTGCGAAACTGGCGGGAGTGTTTGGGGTAGACAACCTCAAGGCCGTCAAGCCCGGCGTCGTGCATCAGCCCGACTTCATAGTGCAGCTCAAGGGGGGCATAACCGAGGGTGAAAGGATGGGCGACCACAGCAAGGCCACCAGCCTTGTGGATCATGGTTATGGCCTCAGCCACGCCGAGGGAGCGGCGCGAAACATAGGCGGGCTTATCTGCGCCAAGCAGGGTGGCAAAGGCCTCCTCAATGGAAGAGACAACCCCCCTGGCCTGCAGCACCCTTGCAAAATGTGGACGCCCAACCATTCCAGGCCCCGCATTTTCCCGCACCTCATCAAGGGTTATATCATATCCGAGACCACGCAGTTTCACCGCGATCTCCTCGTTGCGCTCTTCCCGTCCCCCCTGAATCCACGTAAGCCCCTCCACAAAGCCTGGCTCGTCGGCGTCAAAAAGATAGCCGAGCAGGTGTACATCTTTTCCCTTCCAGTGAGTACTCAACTCCACACCTGGAATGATCTCTACCCCACATTCCCGACCCGCAGTCGCTGCCCGTTCAACCCCTTCAGCGGTATCATGATCTGTCAGTGCAATGGCGCTCAGTTTCCGCTTTGCTGCAAGCCCCACCAGCTCTTCCGGAGTACAGGTCCCATCAGAACAGCAGCTGTGCATGTGTAAATCGATGCTCATATCAGTTAATTTCCAGTTTTTCCTTTACTTTTATGCCCGCCTGGCGAATATTTCCACTATAATCCAGATTCAGCGGGTTATTAGATTTTACTTGTCGAAGAATGCCTGCCAAGGACCCCCATTGCACGTCCCGTTGGAATAACCGGAGTTTTTCATGCGCATATTTATCCCTCTCGCCCTCATGCTGGCAACAGCCACCCTTTCCGGCTGTTTTCAGGCACGGATACCAGAGCCGGTCACCTATCCCTACACCCAGCAACGCAAAATTCAGGCTGCCGGACACTGGGAAGTACTGGCACGCGACACTGCAGCGAAGATCAACAAACAGCTGGTGCTCAACGGCTACGCCCAGTCCCCTGTTTTTGTCGAGTATAACTGTGGCGACGACGCCACTCCCTGCAAACAGAATGAAACATCTCCTTTTAACGAAGCCTTTCGCGATCTGCTTATCACCAGTCTCTGGGATTATCACATTCCGGTACGGGTGAAGCCTTCGGAGGCCGCGCTTGAGATCGAATTCAAGGTACAGATCGTACGCCACGATACCCATCGCATGCAGACCATACAGCCGGGGGTGATAACCGCCCTCTCAGCAGCGGTAGCCGTACTGCGTAATGCGCCGGAAAGCCTCGTTATTATGGCGACGGGGGCCGGAGCTGACGTGGCCAATGCAACCCTCACGCAGCATGAGCATGACGAGATAATTATTACAACCTCCATGACTGAGCACGGCGAATATTTCTTCCGTTCTTCGGATATATACTATATTAATGACCCGGATTTCTGGCATTATCTTGAAGTATACCCCAACGGTTCACACCTCAACTTTTCATCCCGCACCCTGCGACAGAAAATGATTGATGAGGACAAGCCACTCATTCCCAACGTAGTCCCCGTGCCGCCACCAGGCAATAGTATTCCGCAGGTCGACAGCACGACAACCATCAAGCAGGAGAGCATTTGATGCAATCCCGGACCAATTCCAGACTGTTGAGCTGTATCATCCTGCTGTTCCTGTGCTCCGCAACCCTCTTTTCTACGGGCTGCGCACGAAACATGAGCTGCAGGGGATATGCTGCCGTAAACTTTCTCGGAACCAGCACCGATCTCAGAAAGCTCGCCCACCGCATGACCGATGACCTCATTCTCTCCGCACGGCCGATGCTGGTCCCCCGCAACCCCAATCTACCCGTCCTTGTTACCACCTTTGTCGATAATAATGACCTTTCCCGGACCAACGCCTTCGGCAGAACTCTGCAGACGGCGATGAGTTCCCGCTTTGTCCAGCAAGACTATTCCGTAAAAGAGATCCTCCTTGGTGACACTTATTTTATTGAACCCCGTGAGGGCCTCACTGTATTAACCCGTGATATCAGCCGTCTCGCCCTAGGGGCAAACACCCAGGCGGTGGTCGTGGGAACCTGGAACAGAACAGGACGCACACTCTACATAAATACAAGGCTGGTCAATCCCGGTACCGGAGCCATTATTTCCAGCAAAGACTACCGAATCTGCATGGACGATGAAATCTTCGAACTTTTCAACCTCGAGGCAAAGGATGCGCCCTACGCTAATCGCGACGAGATCCGCAAGCCTTCGCGAGGAATTCTCAACACCATCTTTCCCTTCCTCAATATCTGAAAGAACATGCTTGAATTAAAAGACAAACTTGCCCTTATTCCCGGGGCGTCGCGTCCCATCGGCCGTGCTATTGCCCGTAAATTTGCCCGCAACGGCGCACGTCTGCTGCTGCCAGTCTTTGACTGGCCCGAATCAATTGAAGAAATGCAGAACGAATTTGCCGAACAGGGGTGGGACTTCACCACCATCAGTGCCGATCTGCGGTGCGAAAACGAAGTGTTGCGCATCCGCAAGGCAATTGAAGAAACCGGCGAAGGCCTCGACTTTCTCATCAACAACATAGAGCGCGGCGGCATGCCGGTGGTGCACGGCAGTTACGATCTTCCCCATAATACCAACCAGTGGGACAGGGAGATCAACACCACCATGAAGGCAAAATGGCTCCTTTTTCACCACTGCTTTCCGCTTATGCAGGCAGGTGAAACCGAGAGACGCGCAGTGGTGAACATCTCCTCAGTAGCTGCGGAAACCGGTCGCAGCGGTGCAGTCGGCATGCTCTACAGTGACGGATACTCCGCCGCAAACCGCTCCATCCGCAGCATGACAGAAGAGTGGGCGCGAGAAGCCGCCCCCGGGATTCGCGTAAACGAATTAATGCTTGGCCTCTCCCAGGGCCGTCATGGTGAGGGAACCCGAGGCTGGGCAGCTCTCGGACAGGAGAAACGGGAAGAAATCTTAAACGAGGTTTTGCTGCGACGGACTGCGTTCACTGAAGAAGTGGCAGATGCCGTCTATTTTCTCGCCGTGCAGGCCACCTATATGACAGGTTCGGTGGTCAAGATGGATGGCGGGTTGAGTCTTGGTGCCCGGCGGGTGCCACCGATGCCGAAGAGTATTCTATAGGGCCTTGAATAATCCTGTATTCCGTTCATGTTCGAGGCTCAGGAGTAAATTTATTACAGCCATGACTGATATCGGAGTCCTGCGCTTACCTCCGATGATACATTCTTGACTGTAATAAAGAAGAGTGCAATTATTCAAGGTTCCCTGCAGGCTTTTCCGAGGGGGAGGCCGTCAACCAGCCTGTTACCCGAGCCAGCTTGTATATCGACTGCGCATGTCAGCCATCTCACTCCAGAGAAGACTGGCACTGGCACTCTCCTGCCCTGCACCACCCTGCGCCAGAATCTCTCCAAAGGGTGAAATAACCACCGAGTTGCCCCCCAGCATCACCCCGCCTGACTTACCACAACCGTTGCAGGCAGCGAGAAAGATCTGATTTTCAATTGCCCGGGCCTTCAACAGTGCCAGCCAGTGGTCAATACGCATCGCCGGCCACTGCGCCGAGCAAAGCAGCAGATCAGCCCCCTGCGCTGTCAAGTCACGCGTCACCTCGGGAAAGCGCAGATCAAAACAGATGAACCCGCCAATCTGCAATCCCCCGGCCTGCATCAGCTGTGGCCGCTCCGCCCCATCAATAAAGGAACGTTCCTCTCCGGGAAAGATATGTTGTTTACTCGAAGGACCAGCCACTCCCGCCGCACTGCAGAGGTAAAAATTATTGTGGCATTTTTCTCCGGCCTTCTCAGCAAAGGTTCCCCCCAGCACAATGCCATAATGTGCCGCAAGTTCCGCTGTCTGCTGCAAAAGAGCGGGTGTCTCCGCCGCAGCCTCAAGCATGCTCTCATGGCAGAATCCACTCGCCCAAAGTTCCGGCAAAACCAACAGCGCCCCCTGAGCAGGAGCCACTTTCTCCATTGCCTTTTTCAGCGAGGCGACATTGGCCTCAATATCGCCTGAAATCACTGGCTGCTGCAGGAATCCAACACGGTTACACTTCCCTTCCATGATACAATCTCCTTAAATCACGTACACATTATCGCGTGTAAAAATTACTCTTTCTCCTCAGGCAGCCCTTTAACCTCTGCCACCAGTGTGGCAATCTTCACGGATTCAATATCACCCGCATTGTAGAAAGCCAGCGTTTCGTCACGGGCAAAGAGCGCCAGCATCTCCTCTCCCGGATTTACCCCGATCAATTTATAGAGGCGCAAAGCCAGCGCGGCCACCTGGCGGTCGGGGGATTCGAGATACAGGGAGAGATCAGACAGGTGAATCTCCTGCCGCATCAACTCGGGAAAACACTCCGCAACCCTCCCCAGTCCCCACAACAACGCGCGCTGCAACATGGGAAGTTCAAGATGGTTTCCGTCCTGAAGCAATTCCTCGCCATCCTCCTGCATATAAGAGACAAGCATATGCAGATACTCGCGACGCAACACCTCACTCTGCGCAAGGATCTCTCCCATCGCCTCCGGTGCCCCCCAGCCGATTCCGCCGGATTCGTCATTGAGACTCCACAGGAGCCGACGCATGACGACACGAGCGTCTTCCATATTTTCGTCAGCAAGTTTTGAAACAACCACACCGAAGGCAGAAATCGCATGCCAGCGGACTATCTCCAGTGGGTAACAGATGGCACTGAACAGAGGATTAACCAGGAACTTCGGGGAATGGGTCAGCAGAGGGTCGAATCCGCCGCTGATATCACCTTTGAGGAATTCTATAACTTTATTTTTTAAATCTCTCCGACTGGACATATTCTCCTCCGCATTGAAATCGGGTTATCGTTTCCCAAAACTGATAACCATCACAGAGAAGTTGACAAGCGCAGGCAAATCATCATTTTATAGAGTCGTCAAGAT
>JBFHIO010000140.1:0-5444 GCA_041596435.1 Desulforhopalus sp.
GGGGTGTGGGGTTCACACATCTGTTTCTACTCAGATGCGACCATCCTCAGTTCGGCGGCCTCCGGTTGTGATAATTTCCGCCATGCCATGACGCAGATGCCGTACGGTTTTCTTGGGGCATTGATTACCGCAGGACTTTTCTTGTTGACAGGATATCTTTAAGGAAATCGGAAAAGAAAATTTTTGTAATTCCTGATGGGCGGCAGATTCTGCCCGTTTGCTGTCTTCGGGAACAGATAAAGAATGCAGAAAGCCGGGGCCTCCACAGGGAGACTCCGGCTTTCTGCATTCTTTGGGAATATTGAAGACGTCCGACACTTCAGACTGTATTACTCTTCTACCGCGATAGCGGTAATCTCCACCAGAACATTATGGGGCAGCCGGGAGACTTCGACGCAGGAGCGGGCGGGGCGGTGGGTACCCATGAATTCAGCATAAACTTCGTTGAAGTCGCTGAAATCATCCATATTGCTGAGATAGATGGTTGTCTGGGCCAGATCTGTAACCTTAAGTTTTCCTGCCTCAAGAATACTTCCGAGATTGGTAAGGGCCTGTCTGGTCTGTTCCCTGATGTCTTTTCCGACGACTTCCCCGGTTTTGGGATGAAAAGGTACCTGACCGGAAATAAAGCAGAGTTTTCCCGCGCGGACAGCGGGGGCATAAGGGCCAATGGCGGCGGGGGCTTTGTCAGTGTTGATAAATTCCATGGAACGCTCCTTTTTCAGACGGCAGGGACATTGTTCTGGTTCCCTGTAGTAAAAACAGCAGAGCCGCTCCCGAGGGCGCGGCTTTACTGCAGCAGATGGCTTTTGCGCTTACCCTTCGAGGGATTTAAGATAGCTGGCAATAATGGTTTCGATCTCGGTGGAGATCTCGGTAAACTCAATACCCACCAGAAGCTCTGAGCCTTTTTTCTTTACATTGCGTACGACACCGTGAATCTCCTGTTCCTCACCAACACCGGGGAAGAGACAGAAGAGAAAGACACCGGTCCCATTGTCGATGGGGGGCAACTGGCCGCTTTTACCTTCTTTAATCTGACAGAGGCAGCCAGTGGCACTGAGATCTTTGAGGGTGCTGCTGTGGCGCTGACCACTGGCAAGCGACATGATGCAGGGGACATAGATGCTGGCCCGCGGTGTTCGGCGCAGTTCGTGGTAATGTACGACCTGCGGGTATTCAATAAAGAGCAGTGGCTCGGGTTGGGAAATCTTCTGTACAATCTGTGAGTTGAACATGCAGATACAGCCGGAGTGCAGGTATTTCACGGCGATTCCAGCTTCTTTTTTCTGCGAGGGAAGCTCGTTGAGCAGTTCGGGCAGGAGGATAATGAGATATTTATTGTGGGTAATACCTGCAAGCTGGCCAGTGCAAAGCGGGGTGTCGTTTTCAAATTCGAGTTTGAGCTGAAGTCCAGGTTCAAGACGCAGCGGGTTGTCGATGGTGAAAAAGTGTTTCAGCTCCAACGGGGTTTTCTCGTTGACAGAAGCCCGGGCGGCAAGGCTCTCTTTTTCATCCTTGATACGAAAGGCCTCCATGATCAGCGGCATCAATGTTTTTTCAATTTCACGCTGGCGCTGCATGTTGTAGAATTTTATTTCGGCGGTGTCGCTGTCACCCGCAATGATGGAACAGGCAGCTTCTTCACCGGTGAGGTCCTCATATTCCGCAGCGACAATCTCGCCATGTTCAATATAAAGATAACCCGTGGCATCGTGTTCGTGCAGGCAGAGGGTGCAGGTCTTTTTCTCAGAATTGAGCATCTGCAGAATACTGTGTGCCGGAATGTCGCGAATAATCCCCTTGTTGCTCTGCTCCAGCAGTTTGCAGGTCCAGCGGTAGAGTTCTTTGATCTGGAAGGGGATCTCAAAGCAGACACTGACACCGATATCAAGGAAATCGTTGTTGGAGTTGAGCCCTGGAGTGGCAACGGCGATGCACGGAATCCAGGGGAAATCATGGAGAAGCTGCACCAGGGGACGGATCGGCGAGGCGGAACGGGAGGCAAAGTCACATACAAGAAGGGCAACTTCTTCTTCCCGGAGTGCATCGGCGGCATCATGCTCGGTTTGAACGGCGATGATATTATACTTTTTCCGCCACTCTTTTAACGCCTCATTAATGGCGTCAACAGGTTTATTTTTGCTGGTGATTACCAATATATTCTTCATCTTTTTTCTATACCCTCCAGTTTGGAACAGTAAATAGTATTTTTACATGCTCAATTCTTTGTAACACCGTGTATTTTTGTCTTCTGAGTCATTATCCCGAAAATATGCTCAACATGAAATTGAGATTTGTTACTCTGCTTTACCTTTGCAGATGTCCTCAAGAATTGTCTTTCCTGAGCAGCCGTAACGATTTATGAGAAGGCTGTGCGGAATCTGCATACACATCAATGCTGGTATTGGAGGGCAGAGAATTTTCAAAAATATTGCTGTTATACACGCTGCTGTCGGCCGTCTCGTATTCACGGATAAAATGCTATTTTGGGGGTTACGCTGAACAGAAATTCTGGCAATGGACGCATTAATTATGCAAGAATTCCCTGTATATCTGCATGGCATAATATTCTGCATTAACATATATATCAATGGCGCGAGCGCCAGAATGGGTAAATCATGGAAAAAAAAGGTAAAAAACAATGATTGGTGGAGAAGAAGTGAATGCAAGGAGTTTCCCGTGCAGCAACATCTCGGGAGTTGGCTGCAGAGTGACGGGAGCCGAACAGATTTTTCGAGGTTGCCATGAGTAATCTTGAAAAACGTCTCGCTGCTCTTGTTGGCAAGAGTCGGGTGACAACGGCAAAGACTGATCGCCTTGTCTATGGGGCCGACGCCGGACGGGGTCGCTTTCTGCCGGAGGTGGTTGTGTACGCCGAGAGCGCTGAGGAGGTTGCGGCGGTGATGCGTCTTGCCGGAGAGTTGAAGGTGCCGGTGGTGCCGCGAGGGGCAGGCAGTGGCCTCACAGGTGGTGCGCTGGCGGTGAACGGCGGCATTATGCTGTCGCTTGCACGTATGAACCGTGTACTGGAAATCGACACGGAGAATCTTCTTGCGGTGGTGCAGCCGGGGGTTATCACCGCAGAGCTGCAGACGCGGGTAGAAAAACTCGGTCTCTTTTATCCTCCGGATCCTGCATCAAAAGAGTTCAGTACTCTTGGCGGGAATGTGGCGGAGTGCGCGGGTGGTCCCCGTTGCGTAAAATATGGTTCCACCCGCGACTATGTGCTCGGCCTTGAGGTGGTTACGCCCGCCGGTGAGATTATCCATACCGGCGGCCGCACCCTGAAAAACGTGGTTGGCTTCGACCTCACCCGTCTCTTTGTTGGCTGCGAAGGGACGCTGGGTATTGTCACAAAGATCACCCTGCGACTGCTTCCAAAACCGGAGGCGAAGAAGACCATGCTGCTTTTTTTCTCCTCTATCGACGGGGCGGCGGAGTCGGTTTCGGCAATCATTGGTGCGCGGATTATCCCCGCCACCCTTGAATTCATGGACCGTGCGACTCTCGCCTGTATTCGCGGCAGAACAGAGATTGATCTTCCCGAAGAATGTGGCGCCGCACTGATTGTTGAGGTGGACGGCCGCCGGGAGTGGCTCGACGGAGAGGCTGCACGGATAATGGAGGTTGTTGCCGACAGGGATGTGATCAGCAGTGTAGTGGCGGATACTGCGGAGGACTCTGAGCGGATCTGGCAGATGCGACGGGCTGTTTCTCCGGCCGTTCGCGAACAGGCTCCAGACCGTTTTAACGAAGATATTGTGGTGCCGCGGTCAAAAATTCCGCAGATGATCCGCCGCCTGGAGACACTGTCGGCGGAGTCCGGCATTCCCATCGTTAATTTCGGCCATGCCGGAGACGGCAATATCCACGTCTATATCCTTACCGACCTGCGCGAGGCCGGGATGGAGGGGCGGGTGGATACATTGATTGAACAGGTTTTTACCGCGGCCGTTGATCTGCACGGTTCCATCTCCGGGGAGCACGGGGTGGGGCTTGCCAAGGCCCGCTATCTCGACCTTGAGCTTTCCCCGGAGACCATCGCATACATGCGTACTCTCAAGCATGCGCTGGATCCTGATAATATCCTCAATCCGGGGAAAATTTTTCTTAGAGGACCGGATGATGAATGAAGTTGTTATGCAGAAAATTCCCGGCAGGCATAAGGTTCTTGACGATTTTGCCGATGTAATACAGAGATGCGTGCGATGCGGCGCCTGTCAGGCCTGTTGTCCGGCGTGGTCGACAGGACGGCGTGAGGGGGATGTGGCACGGGGGAAAGTAGCGGTGGCTGCGGCAATGCTGGCTGGAGAACTTGGACGGGGGGCAGAGCTGGAACCGGCTGCGCGGCAGGATATCAGCCTTTGTTTGATGTGTGGCTCCTGCACCCATGGTTGTCCCAATGACGTGCCTACCGCCGAGATTGTCGGCGCAATACGTCGCGAGGTGGCTGCAGAGTCAGGTCTTTCCGCTGTGGGCGTTGGTGTTGCCGCTCTGCTTGGCAGCAAAACTTTGATGCGCGGTGCGGCTGCGGCGGGGGCGACACTGGCCCCGCTGGTGATGGAGAAAATTCCGGAGAGCAGTGGCCTGCGGCTGCGGTTCCCGCTGGGCAGGCTGCCGGCTCTCGGAGAGAGAATTTTGCCTGCTCCGGCAGGGAAGAACCTTTTTGCCCGCCTGCCGGAGCGGATTGAGGGACAGCCGGGAAGGCCGAAAGTGGCCTTCTTCGCCGGTTGCGGCATCACCTGGCTCTATCCACAGATCGGTGAAAAGATGGTGGAGGTTCTTGTTCGTCTCGGCTGTACTGTCCATTTGCCGAAGGGGCAGGGCTGTTGCGGGATGCCCGCACTCTCCTCGGGAGACGGTCCGCTGGTCAGTCGTCTTGCTTCAGCCAACGTACGGGCCTTTGCGCCCCTCGACGTTGATTATATCATTACCGCCTGTGCTTCCTGCGGCGGTGGAATCGGCGAATATTATCGCACCATGGGGGGGGATCCCGCCATTCTGGCGAAGAAAGTGGTGGACTTCACTGTTTTCCTTGAAGAAGAGGGTGTTTGCGAACGGCTGGCTGCGCTGCCGGCAGTGGCGAAGCGGCAGAAGGTCTGCTGGCATGATCCCTGCCATTTGAAAAACCGGGGGATTCTTGCGCCACCGCGGCATCTGCTTGCTGCTCTGCCGGGGATTGAGTTTGTTGAGATGGAAGGAGCGTCCCGTTGTTGCGGCCTTGGTGGCACCTTCTCCGTGCATCACAGTAAAGAGAGTCTTCTCATCGGAGAGAAAAAAGTGGAAGGGGTGCAGGAGTGTGGCGCAGAGCTGGTTGCTACTGCCTGCCCCGGCTGCATAATGCAGCTTGAGAATTCCTTGTGCCGGGCGGAGCAGCCCGTGCAGGCAGTTCATCTGCTGGAGCTGTTTGGTGAGGCGGAACTGGCAGCACTTGCCGATGA
>JBFHIO010000141.1:0-5414 GCA_041596435.1 Desulforhopalus sp.
CAGCCACTGCGTTCGCCATAGTTTCGGTGTGCCCATACATGCTGTAGTAAAGAACAAGAACCTTTGTCATGTTGTATCTCCTGTTGTGGGGTGATGGTGCAGTAAGCCTAACGCCCAAAGCAGCGGCGAGCGTCAGCAAGTCCAGCCCGAAGGGCGATGCTGCCTTTACTTGTTAACTGTCAGACTTCAGATATTGCCACGAACTTTATTCATTTCATAAAGCGTATGGCCATCTCCCTCCTCCAATACTTAATGGTAAGCAGGATCTTTAATTTTGTCTATTTCATTGGAAAGTAACAAAATCTCATCATCGATAACTTTCAACTTTTCCCATAAGTCTCGATTTGCAGACTCCAGGGGACAATTTCACGTGAATTCGTCGTAACTCTTATAGAGGAGAATATAATATTCTCAATGCCAGGTCACAGTGACCGCCAGTCAGAAATTTACTGAGAAGACCATACTCCTCTGCCATAATATGCAAATGTCGTTAAAAAGACGGCAAACAAGTTACACTTATTCTTTGAATCCAGAGCTCCTTCTTGTGTAATAAAATTATGCTCAATTTTGCCAATACAAACAGGACAACAAAAAAGCCCCTGACCAGTTAAGGTCAGGGGCTTTAATGAACTTCTATAAATCTCTTAATACCTGGCATTGGTGCCGGAGGTCGGAATCGAACCGACACGGAGTTGCCCCCGCTGGATTTTGAGTCCAGTGCGTCTACCAATTTCACCACTCCGGCGTAAGGGCTGTTTATACCCCAATTTGCCTGTCGGCGTCAAGGGGAAAGCGCGCTGATACCCGCCCTTGCTTATATAGCCCCGCTCTTATAAAAACGGTACATGCTCATCACCTTGCGCACATAATTGCGGGTTTCCGGGATTGCCGGAATCCTCTGCAGTTTACTTACAAGATTGGGCCCGGCATTATAGGCAGCAAGAGCAAGTTTCACATCGCCGTTGAAATCATCCATGATCTGGCGAAAATAGCGGGTACCACCGTCGATATTCTGCTTCGCGTTAAAGGGATTATAGACCTTCAAATCCCGCGCGGTTCCCGGCATGAGCTGCATCAGACCCTTGGCTCCCATACGCGAAACCGCACGATGGTTGAAACCAGATTCAACATGAATAATTGCCTTGATCAGCGAAGGATCAACTCCATAACGCCTGGCAATGCTTTTAATCTCGCTATCATATTTTTTTGTTCCCCGTTTATCAGACGAGGCACTTAACGAGGAACTTAAGGTAACGATATCTTTTTTAAAGGATATAGGTTTACACTGAGCACTGCTGCGTACATTGGTATAAGAAATTTTGCCGTGAGAATTGCGGCAGGCATACAGCCCCGCCTCCGCATCCTGGCACGCTGTTACAGTGGCAATTAAAACAACTACTCCAGCCACCAGCCAGCAGTGTACGTTTTTTTGTAAATCCCAGCTGAACCTGTTCAAAGGCATTCTCCGCAGGGCTTCGCCCTTACTTGGTTCTCTTCTCCCAATCGGCAAGAAACTGTTTCATGCCTTTGTCGGTGAGAGGATGTTGTGCAAGTTGTTTGATAACTTTCAGCGGAATAGTGGCAATGTCCGCGCCGAGAAGTGCTGAATCAAGAACATGTTGCGGACTGCGCACAGAAGCAACGATGATTTCGCTCTGAAAACCATAGTTGTCATAAATGGTGACAATATCACTGATCAGGTCCATACTTTGAACCCCGATATCATCCAGCCGTCCCACAAAAGGAGAGACATAGGTTGCGCCCGCTTTCGCCGCGAGAAGTGCCTGCATGGCAGAGAAAACAAGGGTGACGTTGGTTTTAATACCCTCAGCGGTCAGCTTTTTCACCGCCTTGATTCCCTCGGTAATCATAGGAATCTTGATGACGATATTATCTGCGATCTTCGCCAGCTTTTTCGCCTCTGCCAGCATGCCATCGGCATCGAGGCTCACGACTTCCGCACTCACAGGCCCGTCAACGATAGCACAGATCTCGGGAATCAGCTCTTCAAAAGACTTGTTCTCTTTTGAGACGAGAGTCGGATTGGTGGTCACTCCATCGACCAGTCCCATCTCAACGCCTTCGCGAATTTCATCAATGTTGGCCGTATCGATAAAAAATTTCATGACTCTTCTCCTTTTTCCTTTCGGAAGGTTTCACAGCATTCTTTACTACAGAAATAAAATACGCGGCCGTAAACATCCAGCCGCACCGCCTGGCTCCGGGGCACCAGTTTTCCACAGACCGGATCCTCCTCGAGGATATCACTGAATTCATCGGCCTGAAGTGGCGGATTGCTGCCCTTCTCGAGAGAGCGATTACGCTCCTTCAGCCAATTATTAATGGTCCGCCAGCCAAACCAGATCAGTCCTGCAATGGCGAGAAATCGAATAATACCCACTCTCTCTCCTTTACTTGTTCCAGTCAGAGACTTCGAGCTGCTGGCCGGTTTCCCGCTTGAGCAACTCCTTTCCCATCTCCGTAACAGTACGCCGGGTCTTCGGATCTACCAGCAGTGGCTCAATCTCCGTCAGGGGCAACAGAACAAAAAGCCGCCTGCTGATAAAGGGATGGGGCACCACCAGATCGCAACTGTCAACAACATGTGCACCATCTTCGCCATAATAAAGAAGGTCCAGATCAAGGGGACGATCCTGATACCCCGATCCCTGCTTCCCGCCGGTACGCCCGAAATCGGCCTCTACCATCTTGAGCGCATCCAGCAGCTCCTCAGGAGAGAGACACACTTCAAGAGATCCGGCAGCGTTGGTAAACCAGTTATCACTCACCATATCTACCGGTGACGTGTTCCACGGGTGGGAGATCTTGACAGTACGGATACCCGGCAGCTCACCGAGACGCTGCCAGGCCGCGCTGAGCTGCTCCCGGCCTCTGCCAATATTAGAACCAAGACCAATCCACGCCGGCATTAAAGTTTCCATCAGAAGTTCTCCAGTCCGAGGACGTCGAACATCGTGTACATTCCTTTTTCCTGCCCTGTCACCCAGGCGGCTGCGCGGGCGGCACCTTTAGCAAAATGCTCACGGCTGTGGGCGCGATGAGTTAATTCAATCCGCTCCCCCGGGCCGGCAAACATCACCGTGTGTTCACCGACGATATCCGCCGCACGAATGCTCTGGATGCCAATCTCACCTTCTTTTCTCTCACCGATGATTCCACTGCGCTCGGTTACAAGTGAGCTGAGGAAATCACGGCCAACACCTTCCGCCGCCATCTCACCGAGTTTCAGTGCGGTGCCGGAAGGGGCATCTTTTTTCATCTTGTGATGGGCCTCGATAATTTCAATATCGAAATCGTCTCCAAGAATCGCTGCCGTTTTTTTCACCAGTTGAAAGAGGACATTGACGCAGACAGACATATTCGGGGCATGCACACAGGGAAAAGAACTTTCTGCCAGACTCTTCAGCTCGACAAGCTCTTCCGCAGTAAGCCCGGTGGTGCCGATAACCATGGCGGTGCCATGTTTTGCGGCAATACGGGCAAACTCAAGGGTGGCAGTATGAAAGGTGAAATCAATGATCACGTCGCCGCGGTCAATCTCTGATTCCAGTCCCTCACCGATAACAACGCCGTTGGCAATACCGAGGGCCAGTTCACCCGAGTCACGACCGACAGCGGGTCCTCCCACGGCGTCAAACGCTCCGGCCAGTTCGAGTTCTGGATGTTCAGTCACCATCCTGCAGAGCATTTTTCCCATGCGCCCGGCAGCGCCGGCTACAATCACCTTTATCACAATGTTCTCCTTAAATCAATTTCAGGTCACGCATCGCCTTTTCCAGCGCAGCGGTGTCATTCACAGGCGGAATAGGCAGACGCGACGAACCATCGCCGATCAACCCCATCAGTTCCAGAACCTTTTTTGACGGTCCCGGGCTGGGAGAAGAAAACATCAGCTTCATCATATCATACATTTTATAGTGAAGTTCACGCGCCCCGGCAATGTCTCCAGCCAGCACCTTCTCCATCATCTGCGACATCCCTTCGGGATACACGTTGGATATAACCGAGATAACGCCCCGACCACCAATAACCACAGTGGGCATGGCGGTAAAGTCGTCCCCGGAGAGGACGATGAAATCCTGCGGACATTTACGGATAACATCACTGATCTGCTCAAGACTTCCGCAGGCCTCTTTGATACCGATGATATTGTCGATCTCCGCCAGTCGCGCTGTGGTTTCGGGGAGAATATTGACCACCGTCCGCCCCGGAACGTTATAAAGGAACATGGGGATATCAACCTTCTCGGCAATAGCCTTGAAGTGAAGATACATCCCTTCCTGATTTGGCTTGTTATAGTAGGGAACGACAGAGAGCACGGCATCCGCCCCGCTATCTCTCGCACTCTCGGTCAGCTCAATGGCCTCAAGGGTGTTGTTCGCTCCGGTCCCGGCGATAACCGGCACCCGGCCCGCCACGGTCTCCACAGTCAGTTCAATGACACGCTTGTGCTCATCAAAATCGGTGGTGGCGGATTCACCGGTAGTACCCATCGGCACAATACCGTGGGTGCCGCCGGCAATCTGAAATTCAATAAGATCTTTCAAGCCCTGTTCGTCTATTTCACCATCTTTAAAAGGGGTAACAAGGGCAACAAGAGCACCGCAGAATTTTTCCATATCTCCTCCAGACCGGGCTCAGATAAGAGCCTCGGGTGTTATTTGTCCGGTACAGACCAGTCGTGTGGGACCCTGAAGAAAAACGTCCTTCGCCACCGGGCCGTCCTGAAGATCAAAATAGACTGTATTGGTATCACCACCAAGGGTCTCCACCGACACAGGCGATTCATATCCTTTCTGCATTGCGGCATAGAGAGCTGCGGCCACCGCGCCGGTACCGCAGGCCATGGTCTCGCCTTCGATTCCACGCTCATAGGTCCGCACCTTGATGCCATCATCTTTCAGCCAGACGAAATCGACGTTGGTTCCTGCCGGTTCAAACTGCTTGTCATAACGGACACTGCGTCCCCAGGCTGTTACAGGGACCTCACCTTCCACGAAGATCACCGCGTGGGGTACCCCGCTGTTGACAAAGGAGACCGGATACTCTTGTTCATCGAGTGTCACCGAAAGCCCGAGACGGAAATCACAGGGATCAGTCATCTTCACACTGACGATCTCCTCCTGTTCACCAACCCTCGCTGAGATAATTCCGGCAAGGGTGGAGAAGGTCATCTCCCGGCCGGTAATCCCGGCACGAAAGGCAAAGCGGGCCGCGCAGCGTGAACCATTCCCACACATTTCAGCAACCGAACCATCCGCATTGTAGAACTGCCAGCGAAAGTCTGCCTCGCCACAATCCTCAATGAGAATCAGGCCGTCCGCTCCGACGGAAAACATTCTCCGGCACACTTTACGGGCGAAATCGGCCTGTTCCGCAAGAGGGATGGCCCC
>JBFHIO010000142.1:0-5352 GCA_041596435.1 Desulforhopalus sp.
CCGAAGGGCAAATCCTCTCCTTTTCCACACCTACCCGCGGCCATACAGGTATTATTGCGCGGCAGGAAGACGGCGAGTGGACGTTCATCAACTCCGGCCGCATGGACCATTCGGTGAGTGAAACCCACAGTTCAAAAGAGGTGGGTGAAGAAGTACTGGTGGATGAATTGCAAAACTGGTTTTCCCTCGCCCGGCGCAGAAATGAACCCCTCACCATAACCCTTGGCCAAATAGATCAGGCAAAGGTAGCTGCACTCGGTGCCACGGATCAAACCCTGCTGGCCAGTTTATGAGATCTACACCAGTTCAGCCATCACCATATTGGCAAGAGGGTGTCCGGCCGAACTGAGTCTGAGATGGGTCGGGGTACGTTCGACAAGGCCCTGATCCATCAGTTTCTGCAGCACCCCGCCATAATACTGCCGGGGCTCAAGATGAAAGCGGCGCCAAAGTTCTGACAATTCCACTCCTTCCATCATACGCAGTCCCATAATTACCGTCTCTCGAAAGGAGGCCTCGAGGTCGAGACTCTCCCGCTCCACCACGGCATCCTCTCCCGCTGTAATTTTTTTGATATAGCACCGTGGGCTCTCCTCGCGCCGTTCCCGGCATCCCTGCACAAAACTCACCGCCGCCGCTCCTGCGGCAAACCACTCCTCATTGCGCCAGTAACGAATATTATGCCGACAGCGGTATCCCGGAAGGGCATAGTTGGAAGTCTCGTAGTGTTCAAAACCGGCTTCTCCCGTCACTTTGTTGACAAGGGAATCCATACTGAGAATATCCTCCTCACCAGGCAGGGTCAGCCGTCCCTCTCTGAGGGCTGTGAACAGCGGAGTTCCCTCCTCCGGGGTGAGCTGATAGAGAGAAATATGGTGGGGATGAAGTTCAAGGGCGCAGCGAAGAGAGAAACCGAAAGCCTGTGCATCCTGGTCAGGAAGACCATACATCAGATCGAGGCTGAAATTATTAAAACCCGCGTCCCGGGCCATTCTGACGGCCTCACGGGCCTCCTCTGCATTATGTATACGGCCCAGAGTGCGCAGCTCGTCATCATCAAAGGACTGAACGCCGAAGGAAATGCGGTTCACTCCCGCCATCCGCAGACGCCGCAGGGATTCAAAAGAGACAGTACCGGGGTTGGCCTCCATGGAAATTTCTGCCCCTTCAGCAAAGGAAAAGTGCTGCCTGATAAAATCAAGCAGCTCACAGAGCAGATCTGCCGGGAGCGAGGTGGGAGTCCCCCCGCCGAAAAAAAGCGTGGAAAGTTGTCTGCGGGGCAGGCGGCTGAGCTCCTCCAGCAGGGCTGTGCAGTAGGGACGGTACAGCTCACGCGCCCCGGCCACCGAAGCAAAGGCACAGTAGCCGCACTTCTTTTCACAAAAAGGAATATGGATATAGAGCATGGTCACCCGTCGGAAAACTGCGCCAGGACAGTACTGGAGCTGGCCTGCACCTTCTGCATCAGTCCGTTATCGGCAAAACTGTAACTGCCGTCACCGATGATGATGTGGTCAAGCAGCTGCAGCTCCATACAGGAACAGAGGAAGTGCATCGTTTTCGTCAGCTTGATATCCTGCGTTGAAGGCTGCAGGGAACCAGAGGGATGGTTGTGGGCAAGGATAATGGCGGCCGCGTGGCGATCCAGCGCCAGCTTGATCACCTCGCGGGGGTAGACGGCGTTGCGGTTGAGAGTGCCCTCCCCCATGGTCTCGACATCGATGATGGCGTGGGCGCTATCGAGAAAAATAACCTTGAAGACCTCCCGCTTGAGGCCGCGCATCTCGTGAGAAAGATAGTCGATAACGGCAGCGGAGCTCTGCAGATATTTTCGGCCACGCACCCGGTCCTTGAGATAGCGGGAGGCAACAGCGTGAATAAAACGCAGGGCAAAGCTGTTCTTCGGCCCCACCCCTTTCACTTTTTCCAGCACCGGTGAGGGTGCATCAAGCACGGAGGAGAAACTGCCCAGCTCTTTCAACAGCTCTCGGGCAGGCTCCTTACAGTCACTGCGCGGGGTACCGAAGGTGAGCAGCAGCTCCAGCACATCGGCATCGGTAAACCCGTCCAGACCGCTCTCGAGGAAACGATCCCGCAACCGGCCGCGGTGCCCTTTCCCCTTGTTTTGCCAATCAGTTTTTTCCATGGATTCTCGACAGAGAGGCAGCCGTACTGTTGTTCTGCTTTTTCACCCTTTATTAATGACCTTCGCAAACAGCTCATTGGCCATCTTCGGATTCGCTTTTCCTTTTGTCTCTTTCATCAGCTGACCGACAAAGAATCCCATGATCTTTGCCTTGCCATTCCTGAAATCCTCCGCCTGTTCGGGGTTGGCGGCAACGATCTTCTCCACAATAGCCTGCAACTCTCCTGCATCAGAGTTCTGCTCCAGCCCCTTCTCTTTGACGATAGCAGCGGCATCCTTCCCGCTCGCCATCATTTCCACGAAAACGCTCTTGGCAATCTTGCCGCTGATGGTGTTCTTCTCAATCATCGCCAGAAGTTCGGCAAGACCCGCCGGGCTCACCCTGCAGCTCTCAATATCTTCATTGCCAAGTTCACGGGAGAGTTCAGACATGATCCAGTTGGCCGCCTTTTTCGCCTGAGCCCCGCCTTTCACCACCGCCTCAAAATAGTCAGCCACGGGACGGTCGGCAGTAAGCCAGTCGGCATCATATTCAGACAGCTCATACTCGTTCATGAAACGAGCTTTTTTCGCATCCGGCAATTCCGGCAAATCAGCCCGAACCTCCTCAATCCATTCATCACTGATCTCCACCGGAACAAGATCCGGGCAGGGGAAATAGCGGTAATCGTGGGCATCTTCCTTACCGCGCATTGATGCGGTAATCTGCTTGTCGGGGTCCCACAGCAGGGTTTCCTGGACGATTTTCTCGCCGTCGAGCAGCAGGTCACGTTGACGTCGCTGCTCATACTCCAGAGCCGCCTCAACGTGGCGAAAGGAGTTCATATTCTTCAACTCGGTACGGGTCCCCAGCTCCTGCTGCCCCACCGGTCGCAGGGAGATGTTCGCGTCGCAGCGAAATGATCCCTCCTGCATGTTGCCGTCGCAGATATTGAGATAGCGGACAATGGCGTGCAACTTCTTGAGATAGGCCACCGCCTCCTGCGGACTGCGCATATCCGGTTCGGAAACAATTTCCAGGAGCGGCGTACCTGTACGGTTAAGATCCACATGGCTGACCGGCTCAACGGAATCGTGCACAAGCTTGCCGGCATCCTCTTCCATGTGGGCACGGGTGATGCCAATACGCCTGATCTCACCATCCACCTCAATATCGAGAAAACCTTTGCCAACAATCGGCTTGTCGAACTGTGAGGTTTGATACCCCTTGGGCAGGTCCGGGTAGAAGTAGTTCTTCCGGGCAAACTGGTTGAACTGGTTAATTTTCGCCCCGGTGGCAAGCCCGAAACGAATTGCGAACTCCACCACCGTCCTGTTCAGCACCGGCAGCACACCGGGCATGCCAAGGCAGATTGGACAGGTATGGGTGTTGGGGGCAGCGCCGAATTCGTTGGAACAACCGCAGAAAATTTTCGTTTTGGTTTTCAGCTGGGCGTGGATCTCCAGACCAATGACAGTTTCAAATTCCATTTCCTTCTCCTCTCTTCAAACTCTTCTGCGGCTTTATTTCTCGATTACACATCTTTATGCAGTGGTTCTGCTTCAGGGTTCCCTTTAATCAAACGTAACCACCTCGGCATTCTTCTCCACCCACTCCCTGATCTGACTCACCTCATCCCGCCATCCATCACTCAGGCGAAGATCAAGGAACATCTTGAAACACTCATTGACCGTTTTCGTCAACTCTTCAAGAAGAAAGATCCTCTCCAGCACCATCCCTTCCACCTCTTCGGGATTGCTGCCGTCAACCTCAGTCCCTTCCGTCTTCGGCAGAGCGGCACTGCGATACTCCATCAAAGAACCGGAGAGAGTGACGGAAAATTCGTAGTCGTTAAAACCGAAGGATATACGGGCACTCTCCAGTTTTTTCCCCATTGCCAGGCCAGTACGTGCTTCGCGCAGCTCCGACTGCTGTCCGGAGCAGGTAATCCTCTCCAGCGACTCCCCTTCCCCTGATTCCAGTGACATGTGTTTTTCAAACGTGACACTTATATCACCACGCTCCGGCAGGGCGATAGTGCCCCCGCGCTCGTCACTCTTAAACCAGAGCCAGGTGAGAAACTCCTGCCCAAGCCAACGTTTTTCCGCTATTAAATCGACTAAATCCATTATTTTTCTCTTTTGTCAGCTGCTGTCAGTTCCGACTCACACAAAAAGTTCCGGTGAGGCGTTCTCAAGTTTGATGATCTGCGCCTCGTCGAGCAGCGCCTCCGCGGTGGTGTAGGGAATCTGCTGTTTGACCAGCAGGCCAAAGGTCTCCCGAAAGTGGTCTTCGAGCAGAGCCTGGGCCTTCTTGTTGGTGGAGAAAAAAATAACCACCCCCTCACTCAGGTTCCACGCCAGCTCATAAACGGCCGGAATCGGGATCGCCTTGCGCACCAGCTCCGAACGCACCCTCTCCTTTATCTCCACTCTGGTTGAGCGGGAGAGTTTGGGAAGCTGCTTTTCAAGGCGCACCCGCTCCTCCTCTTTGATAATGCATTTCTTGAGGATCGCTGAAGAGACTTTACGCTCATCCATGCGCAGACTGAGAGTAATGTAGTCTCCCGCCACCCAGGAGGCATTCTTAAACTGTGAATCAAACATATTCTGTACTGACACCCACCCGAGAGAATACTCCTCGTAGTTGTCGTCAATATCCTCAAAACTATAGGTAATTATCCTGTCCAGCAGATACTCCAGCGAACTGTCGGGAAGCTCCCCCTCCACTGAAAAGCGGACGAAACTTGCTGACCCTTTGAGCAAACCCATACCTCAACTCCTGTGGAAAATATGAAAATACTGCTGCAGGCCGAAGCCCTTAATTTGGAGGTCTTTTTATATCACTCTTTGCCCTGATGGTAAAGAATTTCAGAGGAAGAGGAGACCCCCCAGCCCTCTCACCCTCTCTGAAATCAGACTTTTTTCAACTCATATTGACGACTGCCGAGACCAATCTCCTCGCCGTAACTGAGCTGAATCTCTCCGCGGGTGTAGCCCCAGCGGGCGGTGAATTTATCGAAATCCTTTTCTTTTCCAGTCTCTTCCACCATCTTATGGTTGAGACAGGTCGCCTGCGAAACAAGGTCGAAACACGCCTGGTCCAGTGCCACCGGATCGGTGGAAGCAAGAATGCCGATGTCGTTAACCATCGACTGATCACTCCAGCCGACGCAGTCACAGTCCGGAGTAACGTTCATAACAAAGTTGAGAAACACAACCTTCCC
>JBFHIO010000143.1:0-5342 GCA_041596435.1 Desulforhopalus sp.
AGAAGCAGCCTGTGGAAAACGTGAAGAAGTGGCGCTGTCCTGTGTGCGGCTATATCCATGAAGGGCCCGAGCCTCCTGCGACCTGTCCAGTCTGCCATGTGGAAGGTGAAAGGTTTGTTGCCATGGCCAAAGATTCAGTTGTAGAAGAGCAGGGCAGCACCGGAGGAAAGGGCGTGAAACGCTGGCGTTGCACGGTCTGCCAGTATGAGTGTACTGGTGATTTACCCCCGGAGAAATGTCCAGTTTGCGGTGCCTCCCGGGAAGCATTTGTGGAAATTGATGCCGAAGGGAACGTCATTGGCGAAGAACCGGTACAGGAAGAAGAGAAAAAGGGCGGCTTGTACGATACCATCTGTCATCTTCTCGTCAAACACCATATCCATCCCATATCTGCGCATTTTCCCAACGGGATCATGCCTGCGGCAGTGCTTTTCCTGCTCATTGCTCTTTTCTCAGGTTCTTCGGTCCTTGAGAATGCGGCATGGTATAATCTTGTGGTTGTTCTCGTTTCTCTGCCACTGGTTCTCTTTGCCGGATTTCTTGCATGGAAGCGCACGTATCGTGGTGCAAAAACATGGATCTTTATCACCAAGATTACCTGCGGAATTGTCGTCCTCCTCTCGGTCTCAACTCTTGTTCTCTGGCCTCTGTTAAAGGAAAGTGCAGACTGGGGCAATGTCGCTCTCTTCGGATTGGAACTGCCGGGGCACTGGCTTTACTTCGCTATTGCCTGTATTGGGCTGGGTGCTGTGGGAATTGCCGGTCACCTCGGTGGTAAACTGGTGTACGGGGCAAGACAAAGGTAAAAAAAAATTCTGTCACAGGTTTTGTGGAAACATCGAAGAATTCGTTTTTCGCCCATTTTATCCTGTGCTTCGAATATGAACGAAACACAAGGTCCTTCAAGGGTCCTAGTGTTATTTCAGTATGAACAGGAAAAGTAATGATTGAACTCAACGTTGGTCTTGGGGAACGCAGTTATCCCATATTCATTGATCAGGGGGGATTGTCCCGTGTTGGCGCAGACCTTGCGCAGAGAAAGATTGCAAAACGTTATGCCATTATCTCTGATGATAATGTTGCCTCACTTTACGGTGCGCAATTAATCGAGTCTCTAAAGGCCGCAGGACTGGAGTGCGAACTCTTCACCTTTGTTGCAGGCGAAGAAAGAAAAACCCTCTCCACCCTCGGGGAACTTGCTTCAGCAATGGCACGTGCCGGATTTGACCGTAAAGATGCCATTATTGGCTTCGGTGGCGGTGTTCCGGGAGATATTGCCGGATACCTCGCGGCTTCATGGATGCGAGGCATTCCCTTTGTGCAGATTCCCACAACTCTTCTCTCTCAGGTAGACAGCTCTGTGGGGGGAAAAACCGGCGTAGACCTGCCTGAGGGAAAAAATCTAATGGGTGCTTTCTACCAGCCAAAGGCCGTTTATATAGACAGCAACGTCCTTGTCACTCTGCCGGGGAAGGAACTTCTCGGCGGGCTGGCGGAGGTGATAAAATACGGGGTGATTCGTGACGAGAGCTTTTTTTCCTGGCTGAAGGAGAACCGTGAAGCAATTCTCGCGCTGCAGCCCGCCGTGGTGGAAAAGATGGTTGCCCGCTGTTGTGAAATCAAGGCAGATGTTGTTGCCCGAGACGAGAAAGAGGGCGGCCTGCGCAAGATTCTCAACTATGGTCACACCATCGGTCACGCGGTGGAAGGGGCCTCCAGTTTTACCCTTATTCACGGCCTTGCTGTCTCCATCGGCATGGTCGCGGCTGCCCGCCTTGCCGTGCTGAAAGGCATGCTTGCAGAGAAACAGTGTGCGGCCATTATTCAACTGCTCAAGGAATACGGCATGCCCACCGAGGTCCCGGTGGAGCTTTCCCGCCCGACCATCAGGAAGTATCTTCTCAGCGATAAAAAGGCGGAGGCGGGGAGGGTCTTTTTTATTCTTCCTGCTTCTATCGGAGATACTGAAATTACTGATCAGGTTACAGATTCACAGATCGACACCGTACTTGGCTGACAGATATGAAAGACGAAAAATTCATGTATATTGCCCTGCAGCAGGCTGAGGAAGCGTGTAACAGGGGGGAATTTCCCGTGGGGTGTATTATTACCCTCGGGGACGAGATTGTTGCGGAGGGAAGACGATCCTGCAGTGGTGGCAACGGCCAGACCAATGAGCTTGATCATGCTGAGATTACGGCTCTGCGCAACCTCTCTGCGAGGGGGAAAAAGTATGACGCTTCGCAACTGACTGTCTACTCCACCCTTGAGCCCTGCCTGA
This sequence comes from Desulforhopalus sp., assembly GCA_041596435.1. Classification (GTDB taxonomy): domain Bacteria; phylum Desulfobacterota; class Desulfobulbia; order Desulfobulbales; family Desulfocapsaceae; genus Desulforhopalus. The sequence goes on from JBFHIO010000143.1 coordinate 2,282, forward strand.
TGTGCTACTCTACTCTGCTGGTCAACGGTTTCCTGCATATTGTCTATGCCTTCGAAGATGTCATGGGGGGAGGGACCAATCTTCCCCTTGATAAACTTGCACCCCTCTACCGGGATCTGCAACCGGAGATAAAGGGGGGGGTATTGCGCAGTGACAGTCTCCGCCTTTTTCAACGTTTTTTTCTGGACCCGGCCTGTTGCTATCTCCAGGACACGCTGCTCGCCCGTCACATTCTTTCTCAGAAAATATAAATTCAATGAATACTGAAATCTCAAAAACAATCCATTTTCAGCCTGGGGAGCGCAACGTCTTCCTGCATCTCCTTACTGCCTGCAATCTTTCATGCAGACACTGTTATATCAACAAAGAGCAGCATGGAAACATGCAGTTGACCCGTGACCAGATTGAAAGCTGGCTGCAACTCTTTGCCGATAAATCAAAGAAAACCAATGTTATCCTGCTCGGTGGAGAGCCGACCATGCACCCTGATCTGCCTGAGGCAATCAGTATTGCCAAAAAACTTGGCTATCAGGTGACGGTAGACTCCAACGGTTTTCTCTTTCATGATCTGCTCCACCGGACCACTCCTCAGGAACTTGATTACCTCAGCTTCAGCCTGGACGGACCGGACCCGGAGATAAATGATGCAATTCGCGGGGAAGGCGTCTATGAGGTTTGCACTGCTAACATTCGCCGGGCGATTGAGGCGGGCTTCCATGTCAGTGTGATCTATACGGTGAGTCGCAAAAACATCTCCCATCTGCATCGCATGGGAGCCTTGCTTGAATCGCTCGGAGTGAAGAACTTCTTTATCCAGGTCCTTGGTCTGCGGGGAAAATCTGCCGAATCAGACAGTGAAGAGACCTCTCAGGTAAGCCGGGAGGAATGGCTGGAGACCGTTCCCGGAGTGGCTGCGGATATTGCGGCGCGTGGGATCCATGTCATCTGGCCGAAGGTTTTCTTAAATGAGGATGAGACATTTCAATGTGCGGGGAATGTAGCAGAGAATTATTTTGTTTTCCCCAACGGAAGGGTTTACCAGTGTCCTCTCTGTGAAGATTACCCCATCCACAGTTTTGAAATAAAAAATGGTCAGTTGCAGAAAATGGGGGAGTTGCGTGAGGACTCCTTTTTCAAGCTGAACATTGCCGAGGGGTGTGTAATGAACAAATTGCTGCAGCCCGATACAATTGAATATACCGACGAAGGAACGCCGCGCTATCGTATTTCCTGTTGTTTGTTAAAACAGGAAATTGGCGGCTGAGAGTAAAGAAAATTCTGAAGTCGGAAACAGAAGGGTGTAGAAAAGCCCGCAGCGCACAAATCAGTGCGCTGCGGGCTTTTTCTTTCTGTTGAAAACACGACAGGCAAGGATCCCTGCCTCAAAGAGACCATAGAGGGGCAGAGCGAGCAGTGCTGTGGCCATGAAATCGCCGGCGGTGAGAAGGAAGGCAAGAAAAAGGACAACTCCGGACATGTAGAAACGGGCTTTCTGGAAGGAGTCTACGGAGAAAAGAGACGTACGATCAGCCATTACCATCAGGAAGGGAATTTCAAAAGCAATGCCACAGGTGAGAACCATGCGGGCAACAAAACTGAAGTAGTCGCCAAGTTTTGGCAATGGCTGCAGTCCCTCACTGGCGTAACTCATGAAGTAATGAAGCAGCATTGGCAGAACAACAAAGAAAGCAAAAAGTGCCCCTGCCGCAAAAAGCAGGGTGGACAGCATGCCGATGACGATTGTAATTTTCTTCTCATTTTCTTTCAGGCCAGGAGAAATAAATGCCCACAGCTGATAAATGGTCATCGGCATGCTGAGCACAATTCCACCTAGCAGTGCTACCTTGAGATAGGCAATAAAAGCCTCGGGAAGACTGGTGTATACCAGCCGATGAACCAGCGGTGAGGCATTGAGAAGGGGAGTCACGCACGCTTTGGCCAGCTCTTCGGAAAAAATCCAGCAGATACCGCTGCAAAGTGCAATGCCAATGATAATGCGGACGGTCCGTTTGCGCAGCTCAAGATGATGAGGCCGGAAAAACGCGAGACTTTTTTCGAGAACCGGCAGGCCCTGTTGCAGATTAAGATTCAACTTTTTCCTCTGGCGCTGAAGTTACCTCAGGGGAGACGGCCGCAGGAGCTGCCGAGGTTTCGGCTGCAGCCTCCGTTGAAGCGTTTTCAGGAAGATCTGAAACTGTTGCTGCTTTTTCCTGCCGCTCCTTCTCTTCCTGCTTCTGCACCTCATCATGCAGGTCTCGCAATGTGCCGACCGGAGGTCTTACATCCGAGAGTGCCGCCTTTATTCCCTCCCCCCCCTCTGTCAGCTGTTTTTGAAAATTACGTGCAGCCTCCTCGAGGTCGGGTTTGATGTCGTTAATTATCTGGCCGGGGGCGCCTTCTTCAGTAAAACTTTTTTTAAGGTCAGCGGTGGTTTTTTTCAGGTCGGAGAGACCTGCGGCAAGCTTTTTTGCCAGTTCCGGCAACTTGTCCGGGCCAACAACAATAAGTGCAACGGCGAGGATGACGAGCATCTCCGGCATTCCAATACCAAACATGGGGTACCTGTAATTCTAAGGGAATGAAAAGTGGAACAGCGCAAGGCCATGCCGTTTCCAGGGAAGTTTTGTTCTTTTGAGGGTCTCAAATCGGGAAAACTTTACGTTATCCCGGTGAAACTGTCAACGAAAGGGTCGTCTTGTCTCTTCTTTCTCTGGAATGTAGATCAGACATAAGTGGATTGGATTATTTGACATTCCCGCCCCGGTTGACTATATTTGTGCGGTTCTGTTTCAGGTTTTTTGAATTTTTTCAGGGCTGAAGGCCGAATACAGCCCATATAAGGAGATGCGAAATGTCAAATGTGGTAGTGGCGGGAGCCCAATGGGGTGATGAAGGAAAGGGAAAAGTCGTCGACCTTCTCACGAAATATGCCGACTATGTAGTTCGCTTTCAGGGCGGCAATAATGCGGGGCATACGCTTGTCATTGACGGCAAAAAATATATTTTTCATCTGATTCCCTCTGGAATTCTTTATGACGACAAGACCTGCATGATCGGAAAC
>JBFHIO010000144.1:0-5335 GCA_041596435.1 Desulforhopalus sp.
GCTTCCCGGAGATTCTCCTGCAGGAGAATCTGCGGAAGAAACTCCCCGAGAAAGGGGAGCCGGGAAGGCTCTCCTCAGTGAGGTCCAGGGGCGGAGTACAAATTTTCTAAGGAATAAAGTCGAGGAATAACAGCTGGATATGGAGGGCAGGAAAGGGTAAAAAAAATTGTACTTCCAGGGTAAAAAAATCTTGACATCAGCTCTAAAGGCGTATATTTTGCAATCAAACAGTGAATTTACTGATTCCTTACTTGAGTCCTAAATTAGTAAAAATGGCAGCTGCCTAAGAGCTGGAAAAGACCCGGCGGGTCAAAACTTATTTCAGGAGAATTGGAAATGAAAAAAATTATTGCAAGTGCACTTGGCCTGGCCATGGTTGGCGGGGTTGCTACCACAGCTTTCGCAGTTGAGAATCAATTCGGTGGATATTGGCGTACATGGGTTTACTATGCAGATCAAATGCATCAGAATGACGATGACGCGTTCGTCCAGGCGAATCGTACCCGCCTCTATTACACTGCTAAATTCAATGACAACTTCAAGTTCGTCAATAAGTTTGAGTTCAACAACTACTGGGGTGATAATAACGGTGGTGATGTCGGCGCTGACGGCGACAACTTCAAACTGAAAAACTCCTATGCAGATTTCACTCTTGGAAATGTAAACACCAAAATGGGTGCCATGGGAACTACCGTTGCCCGTGGTCTTATCTTTGATGATGACTTCTCCGGTATTCTTGTTACACCGACCTTCGGTGATAATGCCCTGACCCTTGGTTATATCTCCATCAGCAACAGTGATCTTGGTGACAGTGCAGATGATCCGGGCAGCGATAATGGCATGTTCCTTGCCAAAATGAGTCTCAAACCGAGCGATACTCTTGCTGTTACCCCTTATGTCATGTACAACCACGGAACCGATGTTACCCTGGTTTCTGAAGTGACTGATGGTGATACCGTTACCGTTCCGGCTCTTATGGGCGATACAGACGTTTACTATGTTGGTGTTGACTTTGATGTCCAAACTGATGCCATGTCTCTCTGGTCTTCTTTGATCTACAACGGCGGTGAGTATGGTGATACCGACGTCAGCGCTTTCCTTGGTGCTTTCGGTCTTGATGCCGGCGTAGCCCATGGTTCTTTTGTTTATGCCTCTGGCGATGATGACGAAGGCGACGGCGATATGAATGCATTCATGCCGGCTGCGGGTGCTTCTTTCTACTGGTCTGAAATCCTTGGTTACGGTATTTTTGATGACGCTTCTCCGCTGGATGACCGTTATGTAGGTGAAGGTGTCAGCGTAGGCGCAGACGGGATCTCTAACCTCATTGCTGTGAATGCAGGTGTAACCTTTGTTCCTATGGACAAAATGACCATCTCTGGTGACGTATGGTATGCATCCCTCGCAGAAGACAATTCTGCAGGAGACAACTACATCGGAACTGAGCTTGATGGTAAATTGAGCTACAACATCTTCGACAATCTTACTGCTGATGTTGTTGTTGCCTACCTTTTCGCAGGCGACGTTGTTGAAGAAGATGTTACTGAAGCTGGTGTGCAACTCTCCCTTAAATTCTAATTTGAGTTGAGAGAAAGCAGTTTCGACTGCACAATGCAACAGTGAGGCCCCGGTGGTTATAACCACCGGGGCCTTTTCTATTTTTGTCTGCGGGTTCTTTTCGTCTTGTCTCTCTGTCTCGCTTTTCCTATTCTGTGCCTTTCGTAAAATTGCAGGAAAGAGTAGTATTGCCAGGAACAGCCCCCCATCCTTCTACCCCTCAATACTATGGAAATAGATGAAATTTTTGGAGAAAACGGTCTTCTTGCTGCCCGTTTTCCGCGCTTTGAGCGACGGCAGGGGCAGGAGGAGATGGCTGCTGCTGTCGCCGCCGTGCTGGCTGGTCCACCGGAGGAAGAGGTCTCGGACTTTCTCGAAGAAGAGGCTGTAAAAGCTCGGGTACTGGTGGTGGAGGCAGAGACGGGAATCGGCAAGACCCTTGCATACCTCATCCCGGCCGTGCTCTCAGGGAAACGGGTGATTATCTCTACCGCTACGCTCAATCTGCAGGACCAGATTCGTGATAAAGATATTCCGCTGGTGGAGACGATTCTCGGGCGACCGCTTGAAGCTCTGATTTTGAAGGGACGGGAGAACTATCTCTGTCTCTATCGCTGGTTTCAATATCGCTCCAATCCCCAGAGGCGACTGATTGATGACCCTTCTCTTGCGAAAATTGATGCCTGGCTGAAAACTACTGAAATTGGCGACCGGGCCGAATTGACCTGGCTGGGGGATCGCACTCCGCTGTGGTCGAAGCTCTCGGCAAACTCCTCCCAGTGCCTCGGTGGAGACTGTCCAGAGTATAACGAATGCTTTATTACCCGGTTGCGAAAGCAGGCGGGCAGTGCGCAGATCCTTGTGGTGAATCACCATCTCTTCTTCTCTGACCTTGCTTTGCGGAAGGGGGGGCATGGAGAGTTGTTGCCACGCTATGAGGCGGTGGTGTTTGACGAGGCGCACCATATTGAAAACGTCGCCAGCCTCTTTTTTGGCGAGAGCTGGAGTCAGTATCAGGTGGTTGATCTCCTGGGAGACCTGGAACAGCAGGGGGCCCTTGAATTGCCTCCGGATCATCTTGAACTGCTCAAAGGTGACATAACTGCGCTGCGAAAACGTACCGATAATTTTTCCGCAATTTTTCCGGTGAAACCGGGACACTTTCCCCTTGTCTCTTTTGTGAAGGATTTTGGTGAGGAGGAGTGGCGCGAAGAGGTGGAACTGCTCGCGTTTGGACTTGGTCGCCTTGCTGATCGACTCTCCGGATGGGCACCGCTTGGTGAGATGTGGAATGGTTATGCCAATCGGGCGGAGGGACTGCGGGATTCTCTGCTTGCCGTGGCCGATGAGGCTGAGGGTGAAACGGAGGGGGCGTTTGTCCGCTGGTATGATCGGCGGGAGCGTTCGCTGCTGTTGTCGGCAACTCCTGTGGATGTCGCACCGGAACTGGCAAAGAGCCTGTATACCGGGGTCTCTGCCTGCGTGATGACCTCTGCGACGCTCTCTACGGGTGGATCTTTTTCTTATCTGCAGAAACGGCTTGGTCTTGGCGATGAGGTGGAGTTTCTCAAATATGCCTCTCCCTTTGACTATAAGGAACGAACCCGGCTCTATCTCCCGGAGCGGACCTTTCCCGATCCCGGGGCAAAGGATTTTCGCAGTGCCGTGAGTGCCCGGGTGGTGGAGCTGCTCTACTCCAGCCGGGGACGGGCGCTGGTGCTCTGCACCAGTTATCGCGGGATGGAAGAGCTGGCGGATGTGCTGGAGGAACAGCTTGATTATCCCGTGCTGGTGCAGGGAATGGAGTCAAAAGCTGCATTGCTCACCCGCTTTCGAGAGGAGACTCATTCTGTGCTGGTGGCGGTGGCCAGTTTCTGGGAGGGGGTGGATGTGGCTGGCGAGGCCTTGAGCTGTGTGGTCATCGACAAACTCCCCTTTGAGGTTCCCAACGATCCGGTTATTGAGGCTCGCAGCCATCGAGTGGAGGAAGAGGGTGGAAATGCCTTTTTCGGTTTCCTCGTGCCGCGCGCGGTGCTTACTCTGCGACAGGGTGTTGGTCGACTGATGCGCACTGCGAAAGATCGTGGTGTGGTGGCTATTCTGGATGTGCGACTGTTGACAAAGGGGTACGGCAAAACATTTCTACGGAGTCTGCCACCGTCCCCCCGCTGCAGCTCGCTTGAAGAGGTGGACGCTTTTTTTGCGGCAGACAATAAATAATTATGAACCTGCGCACGTTGTTAACTACGGAGGCCGCACGTATCAACGCGGTAATTGAAGAAGATCTTTCCCGGCTGGGGAAACGCCATGAACCTCTGCTTATAGAGGTGTTGCGTTACGGACTGCTGGGGGGGGGCAAGCGTGTTCGACCATTTCTACTGCTCACTGCTGCTGCCCTCTGTGGCCGCAGAGGGCCAGAGTGTGATGAGCTGGCCATCGCTTTTGAATATCTGCATGCAGCCACTCTTTTTCACGATGATATTATTGACCAGTCTGAAATTCGTCGTGGCCGGCCGGCTGTACACTCAAAATTTGGTCCGGTGGCGGCGATTCTCGCCGGGGATTTTCTTCTGACCCACTCCATGGAAATTGTAGGGGCGCACACCGGCCAGAGGGGATTAACGTCCTTTAATCTGGCAACGAAAGGTATGGTGGATGGTGAATTTTACCAGCAGCGCAATGCTGATACCGTCAGCCTGGAGACGGGTGATTACAATGAGGCGGTAATGCGTAAGACCAGCCTTCTCATTGCCGGTGCCTGTGAAGTGGGAGGCCTGTTTGCTGGAGGCAGTGAAAAAGAAGTTGCCGCTTTGCGCTGCTATGGAGAAAATCTGGGGCGTGCTTTTCAAATTGTTGATGATCAGCTTGATTACCTGGGCGATACCGCTAAAACCGGTAAGGCTGTGGGTAACGATTTGCAGGAAGGGAAGATGACTCTGCCCCTGCTTCTTGCTGTGCAGCAGGGAACAGGTCCTGTACGGGAACGTCTGCTGGAGATTATCAGTAATGTTGATTTGCGGCAGCAGACGGAGAGTTTCTCGGAAGTAAAGGGCTTGATTGAGGAGTCTGGTGGTTTTACCGCAGCCCGCGAGGAGGCTGAGAAAACCATGTCATGTGGGATTTCTGCGCTGGATCTTTTCTCTGCACCTGCTGCATTAGAGGCACGGGATCGACTTGCGGCACTGGGGCAGTTTGTGCTTCATCGGGAGAAGTAGGGTGGCAGCCGCGAAAGAAACTTCCCGGACGGGCCGCGTGAAGAAAAGTCCCTCCCGCAGTAGATCAACAGACAAAAGCAAAAGAACTGCAAAGGGAAAAAAACGCAGCAGGAAGACGAAAAAGAATGGTGTGGTTACAGGGTGGCTGAAGGCTCACCTCGGCGTGTTGCTGCTGAGTGTGAGCCTTCTCTTTTTTCTTGGAATTACGCTCTTTGCCCTTGGTTATGTGGTGTTCCTGCAGGGCTGAGAGATCCCGTTAATGCTTGAAAGAACGCTGTCCGGTGAACATCATTGCCACCTGGGGATCGGCTTCATTGCAGGCTTCAATCGTTTCAAAGTCCCGCAGGGAGCCGCCTGCCTGAAGAATGGCGGAGATGCCCTGGGCGATTCCTACGTCAGCTCCGTCCCGGAAGGGGAAGAAGGCATCGGAGATCATCACTGAGCCAGGCAGGCCGGCACGGTCGGCGCGGGTTTGTTCATCAATTTCATTCTTTTCAGCGAGGGGGCGTTCGCCCCGCTCAATGGCCATTGCCAGTTCAGCGTAGCCAATACCGTATTTATCC
>JBFHIO010000145.1:0-5324 GCA_041596435.1 Desulforhopalus sp.
AATCGGCAGTTTTCACTGCACTTGCCACTGCGGGCGTTGATGATGGAGCAGAGGTCGAAACGGTTTCCATGGAAGTGGCTGCGCACCATATCGGCGACAGCAAGAAGGGAAGTGAGGTTATCAGCATTTCCCCGGGCGGCAAGGGCAAGTTCAAGGGCTTCGTCAAACTCCAGACGACCACCCTCCTCTATCATTGTGCGAGTCTGATCATACATGGCTGCTTCCTGTTTTTTATTCTGGGAACATCGAACAACCACTCTTTCGCTCATTTATTCCTTACAGAAAAAGAATTCACTCCCGGAGGTAAACACTGGACTCCAATAGTAATAACACCGCTGATGGCCGGCAAGCCGGTATAAACACCTTTACGAAATCCTTTTCAAAAAACATGAAAATAATTTCCAGGGTATTGTCAGAGTGCTAATATGCCTGTGGTAAATTCTCTTCTGTCTCTCAAATATGAAAGAAATATATGGTCCTTCAAGATCCCCTTCTGTAAAAGATTTCACTCCCCTTCCAAAACGGAAGAGGAGCGGGGCAGGAGGCCGTGAAGGGGAAACTCAGATTTCCAGTTTCTCCACCACCTTCTCCAGCCCTTCCGGAGTGTCAAACTGCAGCGCGGTAACCTTCACCCCGCGAGGTACAATCTTTTTCATCATCCCTTTCAGAACCGTTTTTGGACCGATTTCGATGAAAGTATCGGTACCTTCAGCAATCATGCGGGTGATAATTTCACACCAGCGGACCTTAGAGGCGATCTGACGGGACATCATCTCTTTCATCCGTGCAGGGTCATACTCTTTCTGCGCAGAAACATTGAAGTAAATCGGGACCAGCGGAATATTGAACTTGATATCATCAAGGAAGGCAGTGAAATCGGGAATGGAACCGGCAACAAGCGGGCTGTGGTTGGCTACAGAAACCTTCAACGGGATAATCTTTGCACCGGCCTCTAAAAGGCTCTGTTCAACACCATCCAGCCCTTCCACGGAGCCAGAAATAACCGTCTGCTGCGGGGTATTGTGGTTTGCAGAAACCACCACACCGTCCCCCTTATACTCACGCAATATCTCTTCTACTTTATCGATAGTGAGACCAAGTACGGCCCGCATTCCACCAGGATGCGCTGCACCTTCACGGCCCATCAACTCACCGCGTTTTGTCACGAGACGCAGAGCATCGTCGGCAGAGATAACTCCGGCGGCGAAAAGTGCGGAATATTCTCCGAGGCTGTGTCCAGCGAAGGAGTTAAGAGCCACTTTTCCACCGACAGCCTCGCGGAAGGCCTGCCAGCAGACGAGGTTGGCAACGGTGATTGCCGGCTGCACGATATCCGCTGGCATCAGAGCCTCCATCGGCCCCTCATCACTCAGTCTGGCCAGCGGTTTGCCGAGCACCTTCTCAGCATTATCCATGATGGAAGCACAGGCTGAGCTCTTGTCACGAAATTCTCTGGCCATACCAATTGTCTGTGAACCCTGGCCAGGGAAAAGAATAGCAATTTTCATCTGTCGTCCTTTAGTTGTCCTCTCTGGGACCTGTATTAAAAAAAGATAACACAACAAGCAACACGGCCCCCACGCAGATAAAAGAATCCGCAAGGTTAAACGCAGGCCAGTGATAACTGCCGTGGTAAAAATCGAGAAAATCAGTCACTGCCCCGTAACGCAACCGATCTATAACGTTGCCGAGAGCTCCCCCGGCAATAAAACCAAGGGCGAGGGAGGTCAACACATCCCCGCCATTATGTCGCAGATAACGGTTGTAGAAGGTTATTGCAACCACTGCAACAAGACTGATCGAGAGAAAGAACCAGTGCCGCCAGGGAGCTTCGACATCTGCAAGAAAGGAGAAGGCGGCACCGGTATTGGTAACATACACGAGATTGAAGAGACCGGGAATAATCTCCCGCATCTCAAATTTTTCGAACTGATCAAGTATCCAGGCCTTGGAAATCTGGTCCAGTACAAGAGCAATAATTACCGAGAGATAATACCACACTTACAGTCCAAGCTCCTTTATAACAGAAGAGCAGCGGGCACAGAGCTGCGGATGATCGGGATTCTCCCCGACCTCTTCAGAGCGAATCCAGCAACGTTCACATTTTTCCCCCCTGGCCGGGCGCACGGCAACCGTGAAACCCGGAAATTCCTCACTTTCAGACACCACATCTCCCTCGGCAGCGGCAGTAAAGAGACTCATCTCGGAAATAATGGATATATCTTTGAGGGTCTTCCATTCACGGGTGATGAACTCCCCAATATCTCCTTCCGCCCGGAGCATGACCTCCGCCTCCAGAGAGTGGCCGATTACCTTCTCACGCCGGGCAGTCTCCAGTGCCCTGGTGATCTCGGAACGAACCTTGAGCAGCTTGTCCCACCGTTCCATCATGGAGGGTTCCAGCACCATACCGTTCGCCTCGGGAAATTCAGTGAAGAAAATCGACTCTTCCAATGGCGATTTATCATTGCGTCCATAGAGACTGTCCCAGGCCTCGGAAGAAGTAAAAGCGAGAATCGGGCTGACGAGCCGCAGCAGACCACTGATGATGTCATGCAGCACGGTCTGGGCGGAACGGCGTGTCTGCGAATCTGGAGCCTCAGTGTAAAGACGATCCTTGAGGATATCGAGATAGAAAGAACTCATGGTGATACCGCAGAAGTAATTAACCTGCTGGAAGATCCCGTGGAACTCGAATTTTTCGTAATCTTCCGTCACCATCTTGCGAAGCTCTTCAAATTTGGCCAGCGCCCAGCGATCAATCTCCGGCATCTCCTCGGGAGCAACACGGTTGGCAGCGGGATCGAAATCCTGCAGATTACTGAGGAAGTAGCGGATGGTGTTGCGGATCTTCCGATAGGAATCAGAGATTTGCTTAAGGATGATGTCACTCACCTTCACATCGCCGGTGTAATCCTCAGAGGCAACCCACAGACGGAGAATCTCCGCACCATATTTTTCCACAACTTCAGCGGGTCCAATGACGTTACCCACAGATTTCGACATCTTCTTGCCCTCGCCATCCACCGTGTAACCGTGAGTGAGAACACCTTTATATGGCGCACAACCACGATTGGCGACAGAGCAGAGCAGAGAACTCTGGAACCAGCCCCGGTGTTGATCGCTTCCCTCAAGGTAGAGATCGGCGGGAAACTGCAGCTCCTCACGCTGCTCAAGAACAGCAGCAAAACTGGTGCCGGAGTCGAACCATACATCAAGAATATCTTTCTCTTTATCAAACTCGCTGGAACCGCAGGAGCAGGTGTAACCTTCAGGCAGGAAGTCGCTTACTTCGTGGGAGTACCAGGCATCGGCACCCTCTTTCAAAAAGAGTGCATCCACTTTTTGCACCACCTCATCACTTTTTACAACCTCTCCGCACTTATGGCAGGTAATGACAGTGAGCGGCACGCCCCAGCTCCGCTGACGGGAGAGACACCAGTCCGGACGGTTTTCCACCATGCTGTAAATACGGTTCTCCCCCCAGGAAGGGGTCCAGGAAGTCTTACGAATCTCTTCAAGAGCCTTCTTGCGCAGATCATTTTTCTCCATGGAAATAAACCACTGCGGAGTCGCGCGATACATCACTGGCAGCTTGCAGCGCCAGCAGTGCGGGTAGCTGTGATTTATTGGTGTAGTGAACACAAGAGAACCCTCGGCCTTCAGGTCTTCGATAATTTTCTTGTTTACCTCAGGAACATGCTCGCCGGCATAGCGTCCAGCCTCTTCGGTATACACACCGTCGGCGTCCACTGGCGAAAGGATCTCAAGGCCATAACGCAACCCGGTCAAATAGTCATCCGCACCATGTCCGGGAGCGGTATGCACACATCCGGTACCGGCATCAGCGGTAACATAGTTGGCAAGGACCAGCAGAGAGTCACGGTCCATAAAGGGATGACGGCAGTTCCGTTTTTCAAATCCCGTAGAAGGAAAGGTTCCAACAATCTCCCAGGAATCCACACCGATCTCGGCCATCATTTTCTCAACAAGAGCCTCAGCAATCACCCAGGTTTCATCCCCCACGCGAACAGCGGCGTAGATAAAATCGGGATGCATGGCAACTGCGAGGTTGGCGGGCAGAGTCCAGGGAGTGGTGGTCCAGATAACGAAATATGTTTTATCTCCGGCGAGAGATTTATCAATGTCAGAGAAGTCTTCGGCCGCCTGGAACTTGACATAGATGGAGGGCGAAGTGTGATCGTGGTATTCAACCTCAGCCTCCGCAAGAGCCGTTCCGCAGGTGGAGCACCAGTAAACTGGTTTGCGGTTACGCACCACCGCCCCGCTGAGCAGGAACTTGTTGAATTCCCGGGCAATGGCCGCTTCATAGCTGTAATTGATCGTCAGATACGGGTTATCCCAGTCACCGAGGATCCCAAGGCGCTTGAATTGTTCTTTCTGTTTCTTGATCCATTTCCCGGCATATTTACGGCAGGCGGAACGTTTGGACAGAACAGGAATCGTCTTTTTCTTGTCCCCCAGTTCCTTATCCACATTAATCTCAATAGGCAGGCCGTGGCAGTCCCAGCCTGGTACGTAGGGAGCATTAAAACCGGCCATCCGCCGTGAACGCAGGATGATATCTTTAAGGATTTTGTTGAAGGCGTGGCCCACGTGAATATTGCCGTTGGCATAGGGAGGACCGTCATGCAGAATAAAGAGAGGTTTACCTTCACCCTTTTCCAGCAGTTTTTTATAAAGCTCGCCTTTGTCCCACTGCTTGAGCACCTGCGGTTCTTTCTGTGCAAGATTTGCCTTCATCTTAAACCCGGTTCCGGGGAGATTGAGGGTGTCCCTGTAGTCCATATTATATCTCCTTACACGCTATTTGACGGCAACATGGGGTGCCTGATAAATTAAAAGGGATTTCAATCAGCTCAAGGATGCAGAAGAAAATTTACCGCAGAGAGCTGCTTGAGACTTCCGGGAAAAATTTTCGGCTGCAACGAAGAAACTGCAAGAAAGACCAGAATTTATACTACAATAATAGTGAAACCACACAGGATACCACCTGAAGAGCAAGTTGCAAGACTTTATCTCGCCCCCCGCGACCACGATCGGACAGGGGGAAAAAGCTACTGAGATCACCTCTCTATTTTCACACAACTCCGGTTAATTAGATCAATTTTACCTTTCCCCCCATACCAACGAAAAGATGCTCTACAGCTGACTCGCCAGGAGACGTTCAGCGGCAGAGCATCAAAGACACAGAAACTAAAAAAGGGGAAACTTCCCGGGCGGCGCATTGCGCATACCTTTTAAGTTCAGAATTTCTCTTTTTACAGCAACGCACGCACGCAGAGCAGTGATGAATAATAAAT
>JBFHIO010000146.1:0-5310 GCA_041596435.1 Desulforhopalus sp.
GCAACGGATCATGATCGGACCTCTGCGCCGGGTCGCACAGCACAGTCTGGAGCGCATGTTCCGTCACCGTGAGGAGCAGCTGCGTGCCGATATCCTCCTGCACCAGCGTTGCAGTGGCCGCCCGCTGCGTATTCTCATCAGTGGGGCTGGTGGCGTGCTGGGCAGGGAGTTATTGCCACTGCTCACCACTGGAGGGCATGAGGTGTGGCGGCTGGTGCGGCGCAAGGCAGATCCCGCGCGACGAGAAATCCGCTGGGACATCGATAATAAAGACCTTGATTTGAGCGACGCACCGGCATTTGATGGCGTAATTCATCTGGCTGGAGAGTATATCGGTCTACACCGCTGGACGGAGAAGAAGAAGCAGAAGGTGCTCGAAAGCCGCATACGCGGAACACGCCTGCTGGTGGAACGCCTGGGGGGGCTCCACCAGCGTCCGAAGGTCTTTATCTCCGCGTCCGCCATCGGCTGTTATGGTGACTGCGGAACCGCCACCGCAGATGAATCGCACCCTTTTGCCACAGATTTTATTTCCCGCGTCTGTCATGAATGGGAAAAAGAGGCACAGGCTGCTGAGGCTGCGGGAATGCGCACCGTCATGATGCGTTTTGGCGTCGGTCTCACCCCGAAAGGTGGCGCACTGCAGAGAATTGCCAATGCCAGTTTCTGCGGATGCATCAGTGCACTCGGCAAAGGAGAGCAGATTCTCAGCTGGGTGAGCATAGACGACATGGCAGCCTCTCTGCTCCACGCCCTCACCTGTTTAAAGCTCAGCGGTCCAGTTAATGTGGCGGCCCCTCATCCGGTCAGCAATCGCGAGTTCCTGCGGGCCTTTGCCCATATTACTGGACGTCCCCTGCTGTTTCCGCTCCCCGCACCTCTTCTCAAGATGATCTTTGGAGAACTGGCAGACGAAATGCTGCTCTCGGGGTGCCGGGTCTCCTGCCAAAAACTTGTCAAATCCGGTTTTACCTTTCGTTACCCTGAGCTGGAACCCGCCCTGCAGGCGATGTACGGCCGCTGGAAATAATTCATAAACCTTTTCTTTAGAGTAAAATGAGCACCCCATTTAAAATGACCCTCTGGGTCGTCATGACACTGGCACTCGCCTTCGGCTTCTTTCATCACCTCATAGATCCGTCAAAAATGAATTTTGAGAGGCTGCATATATTTCTCTTCAACCTTGTCACTGGCGGCTCTATCATCCTCTATTATACCGAGGGCCGGAATAGAGTGAGCATGAAGGTACAGGCTTTTTTCCTTCTTTCTCTCGCTTTTGCTGCAGCCGCTTTTTTCAAATGCTACACGATTACCCTGTTCCTTCCCCTGTTGCTTGCGTTGATTGTAGAGTCCGTTCGCATCAACCATTTCGGATCTCTGCTGCCGAAAGCACTCTTTACCCTGACAGAGCCAATTCCCCGCAAGTTTCACCAGGCCGCCCTGTTATGCCTCAGTCTCGGACTGATCATCTCCAGCTTTGCCATCCTTAACAGTGAATTCACTCACTGGTTTGAACTGCGCATGCTGACACTGGACACATTCTTCCTTGGCTACTCCTTCCCCGTCTCGCTGATCAGTCTGTCGGTAATCTTCTCCATGATGAAGAATCATCTGCCTTCTCCAGCCCCACTGTTCAAAGAGTTTTCCTTCTGGGCAATTAATCTCGGGGTCATCATCTTTTTTCTCTTCATACTCTGCGGCTGGTTTCTCCCGCAGGTTTTCATTTCCATCTTTCTCTTTTTTTCTGTCTCGCTGATTCTCTATCTTTTCTGGAGGGAGGCAACCCGACTGCAGCAGAAAGCCTTTCTTATCTCCGGCATCTTCTTTTTGATTATCACTTCAATCACCGGAATTATGTATATTTTCCTCGAATTTTCGCCATATTACGAGGCACGTTACTCCATTCCACTGATCCGTCTCCACGCCTTTACCGCGCTTTATGGCTGGAACCTGAGCGGTCTCGCAGTGATCAGCCGCTACCAGGATTTCCCCATCCAGCTCCACTCCAGCCAGGTGATTCTCCTGCACTGGGTCACAGTACTGCTGCTCTGTCCCCTCGGCTATTTCTATCCATCAGCCGCCGTGGTGGCAGTAATCTGTTACGCCACCCTGCTCTTTGTCCTCTTTTTCCAAAAAGGTACGGTGGACCAGCGAATGCAGCCATGAAAAAGGGCTCTCTTCCGGGAAGAGAGCCCTTCGCATATAAATCAAGTATTTTTCTCGGAGTCTTTTTCAGGCAACGATTTTTTCTTCCCGGACCCCTTTAATATAATTCATGCAGAATTTATCCTTGCCAACCAGCATCTCTGCTGTTTTCACTGTCGCCATGATATCCTGATCAAGGGGGTCAAGAATCGCCGAATCAAAACCGGAAGCAATGAGCATGGAGAGGAAAGTGCGATTGATAAAGCGCCGCTGGGGCAAACCGTAGCTGATATTGGAGAGTCCGCCGGTGGTATGTACTCCTTCCAGTTCCCCCATAATTCGCTGGATCGCCTCCATTGCCATGGCACCGAATTTGACATCTACACTCATTGGCTGCATCAGCGGATCAATAAAGATATCATCCCTTTTGAAACCTGCGCCCTCAAGTTCTGTTACCAGGCGAGCGGCGCGCTGAACAATTTCGTCCACGGTTTGCGGCATACCGCTGTCATCCATGCAGAGGGCAATAATGCGGCACTCTTTCCCCTTAAGAAACTCCATCATTGGAGTAAAGCGCTCCTTTTCCAGGCTGATAGAATTGATTATCGGCGCCTGTTCAACCAGATCAAAAGCCTTCTCGAGAATAGCCGGATCAGCACTGTCAAGACACAACGGAAGTTTTGTAACGCGCTGAATCACCTTCAGAAGCCAGCGCATATCCTCATCTTCATGTCCGATACGGGCTCCGGCATTAACGTCGATACAGGTTGCTCCAGCCATTTGCTGAGCACGAACATCATCGACTATATAATCCGCATTCTTTTCTGCGACGGCAGCTTGAACTTTTTTGAGCGTAGTATTGATCCGCTCACCGATTACTGTAAACATATTTACTCCTCGGGAACAGCGGGGTTGTGCGACACCAGATCCTCCGCAGGATCAATACGGAGCATCGCCGCAAATAAAAAACGCCCTGAAAACGATGTTTTCAGGGCGTATCTCTACTTCAGGGGCAAAGTGAAGGCATTCATCATGCGGCCACCCCTTTGTCCAAACACAGCATGGAATATGTGTCTGAGGCACAGTCCTCCATATCAGCTTCAATCAGCGACTCCGATCTGCCTGTATAGCGGAGCATAAGAAGATATCCCTTTTGCTGAAAACATTTTCTTTAAAAGAACGCTCCCAAAGGGAGAGTCCGCATCAAAGCACACCTTTCAGCCTAACGATTTCATCTTTTCCATGCAATATAAATCCGAGCAGATTTTACCTTTCGCAGGCCTTCTTTACTGAAAACATGCCTTCGTCAAATTCACTTGCTGTTATCCTCAACTGCTTTGAGAAAAACATCCTGCGGCAACGCTCCACTGACGTGATATCCATTGCTGAATACCAGTGCAGGGAAAGCAGGCTGAAAGTTGTTTTTTTTGAAAAAATCAACTATGGCTGCCCTCTTTTTTTCATAGACATTGCAGCCAGGTTCATCGATTATACCGGGTTCCACAGTCAGTTTTTTTGCCATTTTAGAATAGTCGGCAATGGTTTTAAATGTACTTTCGCTGCACATCAGTCGACGGGTTGCGCCCTGCCCTGCGGGGTGCTGGTCAAGCGGGTAGAGGATAACATGGAAGGTAATCGCGCTTTCCATCCCGGTGATGGCTTTTTCAAGCTGATGACAATAGGGGCATTCCGGATCAGTGAAAAGGATTACCTCTTTTTCACCGTGCCCAATGGTGTAGTCCGCCAACTTCTTCAACTCAGCGATTTCAGCCGCAGGCAAAGTCTGCATGCTTTTTATAAAAGCTTCCCCCACCTCAACGCTGCGGTTGAAATCGATCAACCGGCCGAAGATAAAGTATTCGCCGTTGCTGTAAAATATCTGGTACCCATCGTCTTTCTGCAGCACATAGCCACACATATTATTCAGATTCCTCACCGGAAAACTGGTGACGACCCTGCCATCCTGAGACTCAAGCCCGAGGCTCTTCGTTACTTCCGCCGGTGAGAGGCACTGAGCGCCTGCAGATGCCGCCAGAAAGAGGGCCAGAACCACAGGGACAAGCCGGGTAAATAATCTCATGTATTCTCCTTTTTTTTCGATACCACACGGGAATTTTTCGCAGAAAAAAAATGCGCGCAGCAATCGGGTTCATTCAGCCTGAGCCGAATTCAGGCCAAGTTCGGAATCGATGGCATCAATTTCCCCCTGTGCCTGTTCCCAGCGACCGTAGTTACGGTCGAGACGGAGCTTGCATTCCTCATACTCCCTGCTCACCTCATTCCATTTTTTCTGATCGTTGTAAAGCTTCGGGTCGGCCATGAGAGTTTCAAGCTTCTCCTTCTCTTTTTCCAGCTTTTCAACCTTCTCTTCAGCTTCTTCAAGCTGTTTGAGCCATTTGCCGGCACGGCGGCTGCGTTCCTGACGCTGCTTCGCCTCCTCCCGCTTTTGCTCACGGCGGTCATTACGACTGCCAGCGGCAGCCTTGTCTCCCCCGCTGCTCTGTCCGGCTTTATCCTTCTCAGCCTGCACTCCTGCCATCTCCTGCTCTTCTTTCCAGCGCAGGTATTCCGCCACAGTCCCCTCATGCATCGTGATGTGACCGTCGCGTACCTCAAGCACTTTATTGACAAAGCCATCAAGAAAATAACGGTTATGGCTGACGACGATGATGGTGCCGTCATACTGATTCATCGCCTCTTGAAGTACATCCTGCGAACTCATGTCGAGGTGGTTGGTAGGTTCATCGAGCAGCATGCAGTTGGCCGGAATGGCAATCATCTTCGCCAGAGCGAGGCGGCTTTTCTCTCCACCAGAGAGAACTTCAACCTTTTTCTCTACCGCTTCTCCCCTGAAGAGAAATGCCCCGAGCAATGAGCGCTGGGCGGTGATGGTAAGATCTTCCCCCGAAAGCGCCATGGTATCAAGGACAGTGAGTTGCGGGCTGAGTTCCTGCGCCTGATGCTGGCCGAAATACGTCATACGGACATTGGAGCCGAAACGAAGTTCCCCGCTGTCTGACTTGATCTGGCCGGCAAGAATCTTCAGCAGCGTTGATTTTCCAGCGCCGTTCACCCCGACCACAGCAATCTTATCGCCACGGCTGAAGAGGAGATTTACGTTGGAAAAGACCTTTTTCCCACCAAAACTCTTGCTCAACCCCTCCA
>JBFHIO010000147.1:0-5294 GCA_041596435.1 Desulforhopalus sp.
ATATGAGATCAACGAATATGCAAGAGTCTGTTCTCTCAGGGTCCCCCATGGAAAAAGTCGGCAAGGCAATTATTCCTTTCCTGCTGGCCAATATGATTGTCGTTGCACTGGTAACATATATACCTTCCATCACCCTGTGTATCCCCGCTCTCTTCAAATAAGACGAGGAAAGAATTACTGGTCAACGTAAAAAAGGGCAATGCCATTTCGGCATTGCCCTTTTTTTTTTGCTTTCCACAATAAAAAGAGAAACGTCAAGAATCGTTTTTTCCCCTTCCACACTCCCGCAGACTCTGCACCGCAACCTCGGCAAGCCAGCGGGCACCAGTCTCAAGAGCAGCCTCATTGAAATCAAAATTCCCGCTGTGGGCGACTCCTCCGCCTGCCTCAAGAGCCGCACCAAAACGAACAAAACAACCGCGCATTCCGTCCTGCAGATAAAAAGCGAAGTCCTCTCCTCCAAGACTCGGCGGGCCCTGAGAACAGACGTCCACACCGATCTCTTTCGCCGCAAGGCGACCAAGCCGGACCCCCCACTCCTGATTGATAACTGCCGGCATCGGCTCACCCCACTCCAGATGAGCATCAACACCTGAGAGTTCTGCACTCCCTTTGACAACACGTTTCACCGCCGCCAGCACCCTTTCCCGCACCTCCGGCCAGGTGGTACGGATAGTCCCGCGCAAAACAGCTTCTCCGGCGATTGCGTTGCGCACCGTACCCGCGTGAAATTCACCAACGGTAATTACCGCTGCGGTGTTGGGATCGCTCTCCCGCGACACGACTGTCTGCAGGGCCTGAATTAATGTCGCCCCGGCGACAACACAGTCCCGGGCCTCCTGCGGCCGTGCCGCATGGCCACCACGTCCGGTAAGATGAATATCAAAGGGATCGGCAAAGGAGCAGATCGGCCCCTCATCCACGGTAATACAGTCGGGAGGGAAGTGGGTGTCGAGATGACCGCCAAACACAGCGTTAACCCCCTGCATGACCCCTGCCTGCACCATTTTATCCGCGCCGTTACCATTCTCCTCAGCGGGTTGAAAGAACAACCGTACTTCGCCACAAAAATTCCGCTTCTGCAGCAGTCGTGCCGCGCCAAGCAGAGCAGCCACATGACCGTCGTGCCCGCAGGCATGCATTTTTCCGGAAACCTCAGAGGCAAACACCAGTCCGGTACACTCCTGTATTGGCAAAGCATCCATATCTGCCCGCAGGGCCACCACCGGTCCATCACCTTTTTTCAGGACAGCGACAATTCCGGTACCGGCAACACCGCACCGTGCGGGAATACCAAGGGAGTCAAGCTCACGGCAGATCAGCGCGGCGGTCTGCCATTCCTCAAAAGCCAGCTCCGGGTGGCGATGCAGACTCCGACGGATGCGTCGCATATATGACAGCAACTCTTCCATTGTTCAGCGAATCCGAATGGAGCCGACAGCTGCCGACTGCACGGCAGCCTTGTTTTTTTTCCCTTTGAGACCAGGTCTCTCAATACCATGGTTTACCGGCCTCGACACTGAGACATCCTCTGAATCATCGTCGGCGACCATAACGGCTTCAGCAATCTCAGAAAATTTTTCCTCTTCGAAGTCTTCCTTCAACTTCCAGCGTCCTTTGCCCGGCACCGGCTTTTCCACTGCCTCGGGCACAAAATCATCTCTCCCGCTGAGAGGCTGTTTAAAAATAGCAGTCAGCCCCTCAAGGGTCTCCACCACCGAGACAAGCTCCCACCCCGCCCTGCCATATTCGTTCAACGAGGTTTCAATCTCATCTTCATCAAGAAAAGCACTGCCAAGCAGCCCCTCTTTCTTCATCATGTAGTGAACTGTTTTATAGCTCCAGCGCATAACTTTTCTCCCTACTCTCCGATATATTGATCGTTGCGAAAAATTCCTTCCACAACTTTACCGCTGTTCTGTACCAGATGGCCATGCCCGTTGCGGCGGCCAAAACGAAAATCCCCCTTGTAGACAGACCCGCCTGCAGAGCGAAGTTCACCCTCTCCATGGGGTAAATCATCCACAAACTCCCCCTTGTAAAATGAACCATCGGCATAGTGCAGTTCACCTCTTCCTTCGAAAACACCATTTTCAAACTGGCCCGAGTAACGACTGCCATCGGCAAAGCTGTAGATACCGTTACCGGAGAAAAGATCATTATGAAAGCCCCCCTCATAACGTGAACCATCGGGATACGTAAAGATTCCCTGCCCCTCTTTGTGGTTGTCGGCGAAATGGCCTTTATAGCTGCGGCCGTCGACGTGGCGATAGACACCTTTGCCCTGCAGATGCCCCTCTACCAGATCACCGGTATAAACATCCCCCCCAGGGAAGCGCAGGGTTCCCCGGCCGTCCATCAACCCTTTTTTTACCATTCCTTTGTAGCTGCGACCATCGTTGAATTTCACGCTGACCATGCCGTCCGCCATGGTTCCGGCGATACGGTTGCAGATCCGTCCCCAGCGCACCACATAAGGTGCTGTGACATTCGCATCTTCCACATCGTCAACCAGCTCGCCATTAACAACCACATGCTGTGTGGTCTCCGGCTCCCCAAAAACGGAATCAGCAGGATTTGCGGAACCACCGCTGTCGTTTGCCCCATCACCTATTGTCACAGCGACCCGGCCATCGGCATCACGGGAAGCATTCTCCACAGTAAACGCGTCACTGCTCTCCGGCACGCTCTCCTCGGCAGCCAGCAGCAGGCCTGCTGTAAATTCACCGCGCTGCACTCTGCCAGAGGAATCTGTCTCCACACCGCTGCCCTCGGGCAGGCCTCTTTCCACTTCACCATCATAAACGGTGCCATCAGGCCAGGTAATCTTTCCCCTGCCGCTGGCCAGACCTTTGACAAACTCTCCAGAATATTTGTGCCCGTCGGCATAGATAAGAGTCCCGTCACCTTCGTAAATATTATCAACAAACATCCCCTCGTAGTGTTCCCCGCTGGCGCTGTCGTAGACACCATAGCCATGGCGTGCCCTGCCTTTAAATTCACCCTTGTAGTGGGAACCATCGGAATACAGCCGCTCTCCACTGCCAGCGGGTTTACCATTACGGAAATTACCCTGATACCAGCTCTTATCGGCATAAACGAGTTTACCTTTTCCGTCGAGCAGATTGTTGCGGAACTCCCCCTCATAGTGGCGGCCTTCCGGGGTGTTAAGAACCCCGAAACCGTGAAAACGACCAAGGCTGAAATCGCCGTTATACTCCGTTCCGTCGCTCAGGATCATCATTCCGCGTCCATGAATCACCCCATCCATAAAATGTCCGTTGTATTTACGACCGTCAGGATGGGTAAGTGTCCCTTCACCATGAAACCTTCCCGCCTTCAACTCACCGGTATAAAGGGAACCATCGGGAAAGGTGAGAAGCCCCTTGCCATCCATCAATCCGTTGCTGAAATGTCCTTCATATCGGCGACCGTCCCGGGCAACAAAAACACCATTACCATCCTGACAGGTCCCCTCGACACAGTCGGCCACAGCCAGACTTGCAGAAGCGATATCCAGTGCAAACAACATCCCGCAACCCAACAACAGGGCAACCTTTTTATATTTCAATGTTCTCAATGTAGTCCTCTCTCAGTTTTATTTTGCAGACACTCTGCGCCTGAAGTAAACCCAAAGGTATAAAAATATAAGGGAAAAAGCCATCCGCACCCATAAAATTCCAATAAATTTTCCACCAATGGCTGCCATCAGCAGGGTGTCCTCAAAAAGGCTGTGACACAAACCGAGCAACAGCATGGAATTGAAGACCTCCTCCCGGCTCAGCCGCCCCGACTGTGCCTCCCGGATAATCAACGCCCCGCCATAGCCGATTCCCATCAACATGCCAACCACAGTGAGCGGAGCAGCGCTGGAGGTCATACCAAAGCAGGGCAGTACGGGAGCGAGCAACCTCTCAAGAAAATCAAGCACACCGAAACGGCGCAGCATCTTCATAACCACAAGGATGCAGAAGATTACGACAATAATAAATAGAATATTCTGCACCTGATCCGCCCCCCACGACAGCAGCCCACCGTCAGCGACCGGTGCGTTAAAGAACAGCTGCGGCCGATTCTGCAGCAGGTTGAAACGCAGACAGAAAAAAGAGAATAAAGCTCCATAGGCAAGTGCGGCGAAAAAACGTGTCAGGCCAACAATGAGCGCACTCGCTCCCGCCCGCTTCGCCACCATAAGTTCGACCGGCAGAGAGTGGCAGTAGAGCAGCGCTGAGGCGAGAACGGTAATCTGCGCCGAAGTGAGGTGAAGATCAGGAGCCAGTGACATAAAAACAGCAATACCGCCGTAGAGGCTGGTCATCATCGCCGTTCCCCACACCAGCCCAAGCTCACCGGGAAGCCCGATCAACTCCATCAGTGGAGCAAAAAGTGAAGCCAGGGTGTGAATCAGTCCCAGCTCTTCAAAGATTTTGGTGATAATCACCACCGGGATAATGATTTTGATCAGTTCGCGACTGGTCTGCCAGGTTTCTACAGCAAGAGCAGTAAGACGATCACGAAGGGTGGGCAGGGCTCCGGCAGGGGATATTTCAGGCATAGTCACATCAGGAGAGAGTTACGGCCGCAGACGGCAACGGAAAGAAACCACAGAGAAAAAACAAAAAACATCTAAGCGACAATTCCACCGGAGCGAGAGCTCCCGGAGTCGCCACCATCATTCTTCTTCTCTTCAAACATCTGACAACGAGAACCGGAGCTGCGCAGGACAACGAGCGCTGGATTTTGAGCACTTTTAAAGTTCATTGCCCGACATCCATACGGTCTGGCCGGGTCCCACGTGACATAATAATATTTACAGTGAACACAGACGGGATTCTTCATTCTTTCATTACAATTCTTCGGGATACTCCGGCCTGAGGAGAAACAACCTTCTTTCGCAGGCGAACATCCCGGTCAGTGTTTTCGGTTCTGGGGGAAATCATAAAAGGCGATGTGAGCACAGTTTTTTTTCAACGCCGTCGCATCTTTATTCTTCACGTCAAGTGCAGCTACTGCAGAGGTTGGCATCTCGTGCAGAGAGTTTCCGCCAAGTTCCCCGGCAAAGTCGCTGAGTCCCGGATTGTGCCCCACGAGCAGAACTCTGTCGTGCTTCTTCAACTGCTCTTTAAGGACCTCGCGGAGTTCCTTGACCCCGCCGGGATAGAGCTTTTTTTTCACGATAATATTTTTCTTGTCGATCCCCAGCGCCACGGCCATCCGTTTCGCCGTCTTGCGCGCCCGCCGGGCAGGACCCGTGAGAATGCAGTCCACCTTCACTTTCTTTGCAGCCAGACGGC
>JBFHIO010000148.1:0-5249 GCA_041596435.1 Desulforhopalus sp.
CAGGGCATCATTGATGGAATCGTAATTTTCTTCGAGCAGCAATACGGTGAGCAGCACCACGGAGACAACAATTACACCGAGATAAAGACGCAGCTCCTCACTGCGCAGCGCCATCCGTGGTCGACGGCGAAAAAGGAGCTGGTACTGCATGGCGAAGTTGGCCCCCGCCAGCACCATAAAAACAGTAATTATCCAGGTGACGGCGTTGTTGTTGTAACCGTAGATAGAGAGCGGATTTGGCGAAAAACCGCCAGCGGCGAGGGTGGTCAGCGAGTTGCAGAGTGCGTCATAGAAAGGAAGGCCGGCACCCATGAGCGCGCCAATCTCCATGATAGTGAGCAGCAGGTAGACAAGCCACAACCCCTTGGCAGTGTGGGCGATACGCGGTGTCATCTTTTCTTCAGTGGGCCCGGGTGCTTCCGCAAAAAATATCTTGCGTCCAGCCACTCCAAACTGCGGTAACACGGCCACAAAAAGCACGATAATCCCGAGTCCTCCAAGCCACTGGGTAAGACTTCTCCAGAAATAAAACGCACGCGGGTAGAGGCTGAAATCAGTGAGAATGGTGGCACCGGTCGTGGTCAGTCCAGAGGCAGATTCAAAGAGCGCATCCACTGGCGAAAGACCAAAAAAGAGGTAAGGCAAACCACCCACCACAGAGGCTGCCCACCAGGTAATGGCAACAATAAACAGTCCCTCGGTCCGTTTGACATCATCGAAATCTCTCTCACTGCGCCCCCAGCACCGACAGATAAAACCAGTCCCGGCACTGATGACAGCAGCAAGGAGAAAGGGAAGAGATTCGCTGAATTCGCTGTCGGCAAGGGCGAAGAGCGCCGGCAGAAGCATCACCACTCCATAAGCGAGGAGGATGACACTGAGTGCACTGGCAATACGTTTAAGATTCATGGCGATTTATCAGGTAAAGAAGAACTTGCGAACCTTCTCGGAATCTTCTTTCATGGTGAAGATCTCCAGCTGGTCCCCCGGATTGAGCATAGTTTTCCCGTCTGGAACGATCAACTCCCGGTTATGCAGAACGGTTCCCACCACCGCCCGGGCAGGCAGTTTGATATTTTTGAGTGCAACCGCCGTATAATCCTCCGGCAGGGTAAGTCGCAGAACCTCACCACTGTCACCCTCCAGAACGGCCACCACATTCACCTCGTGGGCGTGTACACAGTTAAGCACCTCGGTGAGCGCGGAAGCTTTCGGAGAAACCACAACATCAATTCCCACATGCTCAAAGACGCGGTAGTTTTGCATGGTTTCAGCGCGGGTGATGATCCTCTGGCTGCCGAGCTGTTTAACCAGCAGGGAACAAAGAAGATTTTTTTCATCATTGTCGGTAATGCAGATACAGGCATCAGCTTTGGCAATGGATTCACTCTCAAGCAAATCCAGATCGGTACCGTCTCCGTTAAGCACAAGGGTGGTCTTTAAGGTGTCTGCGAGCATATCGCAGCGCCTGGCGTTTACCTCAATGAGTTTAACCTTTACCCCGATAACCTCAAGGCGCTGGGCGAGCATGAACCCGACCTCGCCACCGCCAATAATGGAAACCCGCTTCACCTCGTTGCGACTGTGGAAAAATCGCGCGGCAAGATCGTCCAGTGCTTCACTCTGGCCAAGAAAGAAAACCTTGTCCTCCTTCTCGATCACTGTCCGTCCATCTGGAATGAAGAGCTTTCCCTTACGCATGATGCCGCCAATCAAAACTCCTTTCGGGAAATCGCACTCCAAGATCATCTTCCCCGCCATTTTAGACTCCTCCCAGATTCGATATTCAAAGAGCCGCGCGCGGCCACCGGCGAGGTATTCTACATCAAGGGCATGGGGCACAGAAAGAATGCGGAAGATATCCTGTACAAGAAGCTGTTCCGGCCAGATCACCGAGTCGAGGTCATAACGGGTACGGTACTGGCTGCGGGCACTGCTGGCAAAGTTGTGATTGAGGTCAGCTTTGGAAAGAAAACAAATGGTCTCAATATCACCAAGTTTTTTCAAGGTCCAGCAGGCGACGATATTGGCTTCATCCAATTCGCTGCAGGCAATAAAGAGTTTCTTTTTCCCGGCATCTATCTCTTCAAGCAGTCCGATATCGCCAGCACTTCCCTGGACAATACTCACATCAAGATCAGTGAAACGCTCTCCGGGCGACACTTCACTGAGCAAAGTAACATTGTGCTTTTGATGAAGACGGGAGGCGAGCAAAAAAGCAACTTCGGTAGCACCATAAATAAGCAATTCCATTTTTTTCTCTATTTATACAGGGGATCCGAATAGGGGGATGGTCGGGAGAAACCTGATAACGGGCTTTCGTAAACAGGGGGGCATACTACCACCAGACAACCAGTAACAAAAGAAAACGCAGAAGAAGAGAAGCTGCCTTCCAGTAAAAGATTCTTTTGCAATGAACCTGCAGGAAACAAACTGACACAGGAATGCAGGAATTCCCACAAACATTTATTCATTTTTTCAAAACAATGCACGAGAGGAATTGACTTCAATGTCTCTTTATTTCCTTTTCAGCTCTCATATTGAACAGGGGCTCTGGCAGGGGATGCTTAAACTTCGGGGAAACGGGAAGATGAGTCTCTGTCGAATATTTAAAGCGCCAGGAGTTTACCTGCCATGGTGTGCAGCGGTTGAAGAGTGGATTTTTTGCAGTATAAAACAGCTTAAGATTATCGAGCTCGACCATGCCTGCACGCACTGGATTGTTGGCAGGATGACTGACAATGCAGTGTCCCTTTCCCAGCCCGAAACCAGAGTCCATTTCGACCGCAAAAGGCCCTGCCCGCTTTCGCGGACAGGGCCTTTTACTTTCTCAGGAAATTACAGGATCTCAAACAGGAGTTGAAAATCCTTTTTTGCCGAGAATTCCTTCAGGAGTTCTTTATTGTCCGTCATCAATTACTTCAACGGGGACAGGAACCGGCATGCCCATACCCATGCCCATACCCATGCCACGTCCCAGCCCCTGGCCTCCGCCCATACCGCGTCCCATCCCCATACCGCCGAGACAGCCGGCAAGTCCGGCGGCCTGAGCTTTGGTCTGCAGGGTATAACGCAAGTCAAAGATCTCACCGGCGAGGGCCGCAGCCTGAGCGGGATTCGGAGAAGCACTCAGCATCATTGCCTGGTACTCGGCCCTTTTCATTGCCAGTTGTTTACGCA
This sequence comes from Desulforhopalus sp., assembly GCA_041596435.1. Taxonomy (GTDB): domain Bacteria; phylum Desulfobacterota; class Desulfobulbia; order Desulfobulbales; family Desulfocapsaceae; genus Desulforhopalus. The sequence continues at coordinate 3,181 of JBFHIO010000148.1, forward strand.
ACCCGGCATTCTCTGTCAAAAAGGTATTCAGTTTCGCCTGCATGGCTGCATCAAACTGTTGCATCTGTACCCTGCTTACAGGGCAATACACGCTGTTGCCACCATTCCGATGTCCATTATATGCCAGAACGGATCCAGCGGTTAAACAGGTTACGGCGATTACTGCTGCTGCGATTGTTTTTTTCATGATTATTCTCCTTGTTGGTTACCCGGCCCCTTACTGTGAGCCACTTAAATCAGCATTTTTTGCTGATTCTGTTCCCGTGCTATTGCTACCTGGTGTCTGTTATAAATATGGTTCTTTCTGGTCGAAAAGCAAAATTTTTATCTCAAAAAAGAACTGAACCTCCAGCCCTTATTCCGACAGCCTGTACTTTTTATAAAGCAACCATCGTGCCAGACATGATATTTTTTTGCAACACACAGAAATTACGGTATTATTTTGCAGAAAAGAAATTCCCTTCCATGGAAGGAGAGAAAAAAATACCCGGTCGCAAAGAAACGACCGGGTAAAATTTACTCAGAAGAGACATGCAAAGAAGCAGAAAAAGGGAAGACTCAAATCTACTGTACTCAGAAATGATCCTTCTCAATATCACGGTGAAACAACTCTACCGAATACTCTTCGATGAGCTTTGCGGCAAGAAATTCGGCCATGGCTACGGAACGATGCCGGCCCCCCGTGCAACCAATGCCCAGCCGCAGGATTTCTTTGTTCGCAGCTGCCTGCCCGGCAACCCACAAGCGAATAAACGCAAGCAGCTGTTCCTTCAACTCCCTGCCTTCCCTGCTCTCCAGCACGTAGGCGGCAACCTCCTCGTCCTGCCCGTTGCGGGCCCGGAGAGAATTTTCCCAGAAGGGATTGGGCAAATAGCGAATATCAAGGAGAAAATTCGCATCGAGCGGACAGCCGTATTTGTATCCGAAAGAGAAAATTACCAGCTGCATCCTGGCCATGACAAACTCCAATGAAAAGGGATGACGCCCGAAACAGGAAAGACTATCCTGCGACCCGTCTGCATCAAGAATCCAATATAATTATGAATATACTATTACAACTTTTCCATATGACTCCAAAGCGCTACCTGCAGTACCGAACCGTTTTACGCGTCTGTCTGCCACTGGTTCTCAGCCTGTCGGCCACCACCTTGATGGAGTTTACCGACCGCATCTTTCTTGCCAACTATGAAATAGATGCCATCTCGGCAGCCCTGCCGGCAGCCAGCGTATCCTTTCTTCTTCTGGTTTTTTTTGGTGGCGTCAGCGGTTATGCAGGAGTTTTCATCGCCCAGTACACCGGCCGTGGTGACCACCACAAGGTGGGCAGTGTCCTCTGGCAGGCACTATGGTTTTCACTGGGTGCGGCAGTGGTTATTTTTATACTCGGCCTCTTCGCCGAACCCATTTTCGCCTTCGTCGGCCACACCGCCAGAGTACAGCAGCTTGAGTGTACCTACTTCTCCATTCTCTGCAACGGTTCGGTACTGCAGCTCGTCATGGTTACTCTCAGTGCCTTCCTCACCGGCCGGGGACTGACCCGCCCGGTGATGGTCATAACTTTCATCGGCGTTGCCATCAATATTCCCCTCGACTACGCCCTCATCTTCGGTCATCTGGGCTTCCCGGAGTACGGCATAGGCGGGGCAGCCGTCGCCACGGTATTCTCCTGGATGGTGAACACCCTGCTGCTCGCCAGCCTTATTTTCACTCGCCATAATAATAGAGAATTCGCAGTCTTTGATGGATGGCGCTTCCACCGCGAACGCTTTTTCCGCCTGATGCGTTTCGGCATCCCCGGAGCGATGCAGTTCACCACAGATGTCGCCACCTTTACCTTTTTCATTTTGCTGGTCGGTCGTATCGGCGGGAATGCCCTTGCCGCCACCAATATTGTTTTTTCCATCAACTCCCTCTCCTTCATGCCGGCGATGGGAGCTTCGCAGGGGGTGAGTATTCTCGTGGGACAGGCCCTTGGCCGGGGCAAACCGAAACAGGCAAAAGATGCTGTACGCCGCGCCTCGGAAATGCTTTTTTTCTATGTTCTGCTGGTCGATATGGCCATGCTGTTC
>JBFHIO010000149.1:0-5226 GCA_041596435.1 Desulforhopalus sp.
ATTTCTCCTCCTGTTACTTCTCGTTTTTGACCAGATGGTCCTTGATATTTTTGTGCCCGACATGCTCATGGCACCTTACACATGATTTAACGACACCGTTTTTAAAATCTTTGTGAGCCAGATACGCTTTAGGGATATCGTATTTCATGGCTTCCATATCATGACACTGAAGACAACCGGAGGTATAGACAAACTCCTCCCGGTTTTCAAGGTTTCCAACAAAGTCAACGGAATCAACCCAGAAGGCCTCGCCCAGGACATCAGTCATACCGCTCTTTGCCTTCACCAGAACATAGTGAAGGACATTGTCATGGGGAAGATGGCAGGCGGTGCATTTGGCGCGGAAACTCACCTTATTATTGCCGCCATGGGTGGCATTACCATAGGCTTCAACCACCCCTTCCATGGAATGGCAGGAGGAGCAGAACTCCACGCCCGCAGTCCTCTCTATCATCTCTGCGCTGACCAGGGCAATGCCCAGTCCTATGATAATTCCCAATACTACAACCAGCAGGAAACGCGTCATGGGTGCTCCAGTGTTATATTGGTCTAAAAAGTAAGCCGGAAAGTTAAGACGGATACTGTATCTAAAAAATAAGCCATTATTCTACAGGAACTTTGAAGAATTGATCTCTATTCCAGCGTCTTCGTTACAATAAAAATTTTATCATCACAATATCAATCACACAGGTTCGGGAAATGCTCTCCTGTGCCTTGAGGTTAATCAAAATTTTTACTTATTCGAAGCACAAAACTTCTTCACCATAGCCTGTTTTCAGGAAAAAATCATAAGCTTTTTTGCACAAACAGCCATCTTTCAAGTTCACAGGAAAAGTTTATTTTTCAGCAAACAATGGAATCAAAGGTCTCTTCTTCTGCACAGCTTTTCTCATGTTATTTCTTTAATAACAACAGGACGAGCAGTGGCTCTCGACCTCCCTCCTCTGCCACTATTGAAGAGTCCGTGATTTCAGCCAATTAAACTTTTTCAGGAATAATTATCACAACATTACAGCTTTTCTTCGCCTGACGATATTTTTTCCCCGCCCTCAACCGGTTCTTCAACCACACAGAGCAGACGATAGAGGATTCGTCCCCGGACCTCGTCACTTTCCACCCCGTGAATCTCCCGCGCATACCCCGGAAAACGATTTTCAAGAATCTCAAGAAGTTGCAGATAACGCAGGACAGCAAGGTTATCCTCCGTCAGACGCTCCCCACCCATCAGTACCGGAATCCCCGGCGGGTACGGAACCACCATCACCGCCGGAATTCGCCCGGCCAGATTCTGCAGACGCACATATTCAACTTCTTTACGCACCACACAGGCACTTGCCTCGGCAGGAATCATCGCCTGCGGCGGCAGAGAAGCGAAGGCCTCGTCCATCACGGCAAGAAAATTATTTACACAATAGAACCGGTGCATCACGTCGCAGAGATCACGCAACCCCATACCTTGATAGCGGGAGTTCTTCACAGCCAGCCGGGGGATGGCAAGTTCCAGCGGAGTATTTTTGTCGTAATCCGCCTTGAAAGCAAAAAGCGAGGTAAGCAACTCTCCGTGCTTGCCCCCTGTTGTTCCAAAAGAGTGGAGAATGAGAAAGGAGTAGGTATCCGTCTTCTCCACCACCACCCCCTTCTCCATCAGATAGTCGGTAACAATAGCCGCCGGAATTCCACGGGGTTCATATTTCCCCTCTGCGGTAAGTCCCGGGGTGAGAAAGGTGAGTTTGATTGGATCAAGCAGAATGAAATCCTCTTCAATATCTGTAAAACCATGCCAGCTCTCACCGCTCTTAAGAATCCACGCCTGCTGATCCTCCATGAGCAGATCGGCATCAGCATCGGCAAAATCCACCGACTCTCCTTTCTGTTCTACGAACTGTGGCTGCCACATGGAAAAGAACCAGCCACCCTTCTCCTCCAGCTCCCGTTCAATAGCACGCATCCTGCAACGCAGCGCAATGGCCTCGCGGATATTGTCCTCGCTCATCTGCAGTCCATCCGCCTTCATCATCCCGGTAGCCACATCCAGCGAGGCTATCATCGGATAGTTTGGTGACGTCGAGCTGTACATCATGAAAGCCTCGTTGAACTCATCATCAATGATGGCCTCTTCACTGCCGTTCTTGATATGGATCATCGAGGCCTGAGAGAAGGCCGTAAGCAGTTTATGGGTAGACTGGGTAACAAAGACAGGAGGATAACTCTCCACCTCAACCTCATCGGTCATACCGTAAAAACGCTGATAGAGCGGGTGAAAAGCAGCGTAGGCGAACCACGCTTCATCAAAATGAAGATAGCGTACGTGCTCTCTGAGTTCGTTGTGAATCAATGCGATGTTATAACAGAGGCCATCATAGGTCGAATTGGTAAGCACCGACATGGTGAAAAACTCGTCGTCTTTCGGCTTTCGACCTGCGGCGGCAAGCTTCTCCAGTCCGGCACGCCTGCTGAACTCCTCCAGCCGTACCGGCCCGATAATACCCCAGGCGTTGCGGCGGGGTTTCATATAGACCGGAACCGCCCCGGTGTTGATCATCGCATAGTGGATCGATTTATGGCAATTGCGGTCGACAAGAGCGAAGTCACCAGCCGTCACCTGACTCTTCCAGACAATCTGATTGGAGGTGGATGTCCCGTTCAGAACATAATAGGTTCGATCGGCACGGAAGGTTTTAGCAGCATTATCCTCGGAGACGCGCAGTACTCCACTGTGGTCAAGCAGAGAGCCAAGCTCGGGAACCGAGACAGAGATATCCGAGCGCATCATGTTTTCACCGAAAAAACGATAGAATGCCACCCCTGTGGGACTCTTGAGAAAACCCTCGCCCCCCATGTGGCCGGGGGTATGCCAGGGATATTTGTAATCCTCGACATACTCCATCAGCTCCTTGAAAAAAGGCGGATAAAGGCGCTCCACATATTTTCGAGTGGCATCCTCAATACGCCCGGCCATAAAGGGAATGGAGTCTTCATCAAGATAGAGATAACCGTCAATAACAGAAAGCAGTGCCGTAGAGAGATCCTCAGCGGCGGCGTTTTCGGTCATGAGATAGACTGGCAGCTCAGGAAACTTCGCCTTTAGCGCGAGGATCTGCCTTTCTTTCTCTGCAATGTCCCCGCTGCACCAGTCAACCACGGCTCCGACAATATTCCGTCGTGTCCAGCAGGTCTCCAGCAGCTGAGTAGGATCATGCAACTCGCGAAAAGACATGCCCCGCCTTTCAAGCTCTGCAATAAGGACACGAAAGCGGCGGGCATCAAGGCCATCGGCGAGATTTTCTGCAACAAAGAGCAGCGGCCAGTCAATCAGTTTCATTGTATCTCCTCAACAGGATGAATTTGAGTCCGTATTTTCACATAAAAAGAGCCCGTCTGCAATTGCAGAGGGGCTCTGGTAAAATAATATACGTCAAAACTTCCAGGGACCTTGAATAATAGCCCATCTTCTTTATTACAGTTAAAAAATTATCCTCCGACAAAGCGAGGAACGAGACCTCGAGATATCCAATAGATATCTGTGGTAAATTTCTTTCTGCACCTCGAAGATGAGCGAAACACAAGCTGTTTCAAGGTTCCCTGCTGAGAATTATTCAGCGGGCTTTTCCAGCAGAGCCTTGCGGCTGAGACGGATACGACCACGGTTATCGACATCAAGCACTTTAACATCTACCTCGTCCCCTTCCTTGAGAACATCGGAGACTTTAGCCACCCGTTTATGGTCAAGTTCAGAGATATGAACCAAACCGTCAGTCCCGGGAAGAATCTCCACGAAAGCACCGAATTCTTTGATACTGCGGACAACACCATGATAGGTGGCACCAATTTCCGGTTCGGCAGTAATCGCCTTCACTTTGTTGAGCAGCGCTTCGCCAAGAACAGCGTTCTGAGCAAAGATTTTCACCAGACCGGAATCATCCACTTCGATTTTGGCATCGAACTCTGCGGAAAGTTCCTTGATGATCTTACCACCAGGTCCGATGATATCACGGATCTTGTCGGGGTTGATCTTGTGCACCATATATTTAGGCGCATGATCACTCACCTCATCCCGGGCACCGGAAATACCTTTCTCCATCTCAGAGAGGATATGCATGCGGCCCTCTTTGGCCTGAGCCAGCGCGGTACCCATGATATCACGGTCAACACCGTCAATCTTGATATCCATCTGCAGAGCAGTAATACCGTCGGTGGTTCCAACCACTTTGAAGTCCATATCGCCGAGGTGATCTTCGTCACCGAGAATATCGGAGAGGATGGCAACTTTGTCGCCCTCTTTGATCAGCCCCATGGCGATACCTGAAACCGGGCGCTTGATTGGGATACCAGCGTCCATCATGGCCATGGAACCGCCACAGACGCTCGCCATGGAGGAGGAACCATTGGACTCCATGATATCAGAGACGACACGAATGGAGTAAGGGAAATCAACTTCATCAGGCAGTACGGCGGAGAGGCCGCGGTTGGCAAGAGTCCCGTGACCAATATCACGACGGGAGGGACCACGCATCATACGAGCCTCGCCCACACAGTATGGGGGAAAGTTGTAGTGCAGCATAAAGCGGACATTGAGCTCACCGTTAAGGGTCTCAACCCGCTGCCTGTCACGTTCGCTGCCGAGGGTAGCGGAGACAAGAGCCTGGGTCTCACCACGGGTGAAGAGCGCTGAACCGTGAGTGCGGGGCAGTACAGCAACTTCGCAGTTGATGTCGCGAACCTCTGCGAAACCACGACCGCCGATCCGGGTCTCGGTATTGACGGTGCGTTCACGCATGTAGCTTTTACGGCAGGAATCAATCAGATCGGAGATTTCACGGCTGCGTTCTCCTTCCGGATCGAGCTCTTCTTTTACAGCTTTTTTCAATGCAGAGTATTTTTCGCTGCGCACCATTTTGTCAGCGGTCTCGAAGACCTCTGCAAGGCCACCGGCGGCGATCTCTTTGATTTTCGACTTCAGAGCTTCATCAATAACCGGATCTTCAACAGCAATTTTCTCTTTCCCGTTTGATTTCTGCAGTGCAATTTGAATATCAATAAGCGGCTGAAGCTGTTCAAAGGCATAGAATATTCCGCCAAGCACCTCGTCTTCACTCAATTCGTCTGCCTTGCCTTCGACCATGACTACTGCATTTTTTGTGCAGGCGACGATGATATCCAAAGCAGAGTTCTTCAGATCACTCTCCGTGGGATTCAGCACATAATCGCCGTCAATGAGGCCAATAC
>JBFHIO010000150.1:0-5212 GCA_041596435.1 Desulforhopalus sp.
GGCAGCTCCCCCAAGGAAGAAAAGGGATGAAAGCACAACGAAGGGAACAAGTACCCTCTTTTCACGTCGATAGAGACCGGGAGAAATAAACCTCCAGAGCTGGGAAAAGAGTACGGGGACAGCGAGGAGAATACTCACCGTGAGGGCAAGTTTCAGATAAAAAAAAACCCTTCCTGGTAAGAGGTAAAAATAAGAGAGGTGCCTTCCGGCAAAACATCGGTAAGCGGTTTGAAGAACCAGCGTCCAATGGGTTGAATCACCGAATAGGCAACGACAAAGCCGGCACAGACGGCAACAAGGGAAATGATGAGGCAGGAGCGCAGTTCCCGCAGATGCTCAACAAGAGGCTGCTCTTGATGTTCCTCCTGCGAGGTTTTATTCTGCGATTCTTCCGGTTTTGCTTTTTTCTCGGTTTCTGGAATATTTTGTGTCATGCTGTCGCCTTGAGATTGGTTCATTTTCAGCCACTTTTACCATTTCATGCCCTCTTTGGCAACACGCTCTTCAAGGTTCTCTTTAAAGTAAAAAATGAATACCCCACAAAACTGGCACGTTTATATTCTCCGCTGTGCCGACGAAACCCTCTATACCGGCATAACCACCGACCCTGCACGCCGTCTGCAGGAGCACAACGGGGAGTGCAGAGGCGGTGCCCGCTACACCCGCACCCGTCGTCCTGTAGAGATGATCTGGTGCGAAACGGCAGAAGATCGCGCCGCAGCCAGCCGACGCGAATGGGAAATCAAGCATCTCACCCGGGCTCAAAAACAAAATCTTATCTCAATACAGCAAGCGATATAATTGATCCCCTTGTATTCCCCTGACAAATAAGATATTTTTGAGTGAAAATCCACCTCAACTAATAATTATAATGCTTTCCGTACTCCTTGTTGACGACGAGCGCTCAATGCGCGATTTTTTGAAGATTCTTCTGAAAAAAGAAGGATTTGACGTGCGTACTGCCAGCGATGGCACGCAGGCGCTGGAGATGCTCGCCGAACGTGGTGCGGATCTGGTCTTGAGTGATATTCGCATGCCGGGAATGAACGGCATTGAACTGCTGGAACAGGTGAAGGAACTCTACCCCGGCCTGCCGGTGGTGATGGTAACCGCCTTTGCCTCTCCGGACGACGCCGTCCAGGCACTGCGCAACGGAGCCTTTGATTATATTAGTAAACCCTTTAATGTTAACGAGTTGACGTCGGTTGTACACGCAGCCATCGACAGCGGCAACGGCCGCACCGAAGAACCCTCCGCCCCGACCACCTCATTTTCCGGCATCATCGGCCAAAGCCGTGAAATGCAAAAGATTTTTGACATGATTCGGCGAGTCTCTCCCACCCCCGCCAACGTGTTAATCTACGGAGAATCCGGAACAGGAAAAGAGCTGATTGCAAGGGCAATCCACGACAACAGCCTCGTTGCCAAAAACAATTTTGTACCAATCACCTGCTCTGCCATCCCGGAAGACCTGATGGAGAGCGAACTGTTTGGCCACGTTAAAGGTTCCTTTACCGGGGCCATCGGTGATAAGGCCGGGCTCTTCCAGGAGGCAGATCAAGGTACGGCTTTTCTCGATGAAATCGGCGAGCTCACTCCGATCATTCAGACCAAACTGTTGCGTGTGTTGCAGGAACGGGAGATTAAACCTGTCGGCGGAACGAAAGCGAACAAACTGAATGTGCGTATCGTGGCAGCCACCAACAAAATTCTTGAAAATGAGATCCGCGAAGGACGTTTTCGCGAAGACCTTTTCTATCGCCTTGCCGTCGTCCCTTTACGCATACCTCCTTTGCGGGAACGTAAAGGAGATGTTCCGCTGCTGGTTCACTATTTTCTTGAGAAATATTCACGGCAACTCAACAAAGAGGTCCAGGAGATCTCCTCCTACGCCATGCAGGTCTTGATGAACTACGATTTTCCCGGTAACGTGCGGGAACTGGAAAACATCATAGAACGCGGAGTGGCACTGGAAAGCTCCAACATCATTCTGCCGGAAAGCCTCAGTTTTCAGGGCCTGGTCACACAGGAGACACTTCTCAAGCACGATTCACACAGAGGGAACCAGTCCCTCACACAAACCATTCACTCCGGCCCGGCAGAAACTGCCGAGGCTCCAGAAGCCGCGACGGCATCACCTCAATCTGATACAGGAAAGGCCTCCGCCGCCTCAAGATTCCATCAAAACGGCGCAGCGGTGCCTCTGCTGCAGATTGCTTCAAGCGAGCAGGACCTTTACGATATCGGGATAGAACAGGCACTGGCCACTCTGGAAAAACGCATCATCGCCCATGCCATAGAGAAAACCAACTCGAAGATGAAAGCCGCCGAACTCCTGAAGATGTCCTTTCGTTCCCTGCGCTATAAGGCCAAGAAATACGGGATCAACTGATGAATCTACAAACGAGGCTGGCAAAAGCCTTCGGGAGTTATATCAAACGGGATTACTCCACCTCAAAGACAACACACTATATTCTGCAGCAACAGTTTCTGTGGCTGCTTTTTCTGCGCATTATCCTCTACACCCTGCTGCTCGTTGCCAGTTATTTTATCGACGGCCAGTCTGCCTGTAACACCTTCATTGTACCCCATGCAGTGATGTTCTCCTTCATCCTGGTGGTCTACACTTTCACCATTTTTTCCGCTTTTTATCTGCTGATCTCTCCGCATAAGGGGCGGCGCTTTGGTTTCGTGCAGATTCTTGCCGATTCAGCCTTTGTAACCGTGCTGGTTTTATTCACCGGAAGTTCGGCGTCAAATTTCACACCTGTCTATTTTTTCCCAATTATCGCCGGTGGTCTGCTGCTGCCGCTCAAGGGGGGGCTGGTCGCGGCCGCGGCATCAACCCTTTTATATGGCAGCCTGCTCGTTCTGGAGCAACAGACAATGCCCTGGCTGGAGTCCTGCCACCTCTTTGCCCATGTTGAATGGGAGACCAGTCTCAACATTTTTGCTGTTCATGGGGGGCTTTTTTTTCTTGCCGGCGTACTCAGTATTTTCTTTGGTATTCGTCTGCGTCGAACAGAAACAGCGCTGGACTTTTCACTGAAGCAGCTTGACCATCTTTCCGAGGTTTACAAACAAATCTTCGATAACATCTCCACTGGGCTTCTTACTGTCGATTCGGAATATGTTATTACCTCTGCCAATAAAGCCCTCGCCAGCATAACCGGCTATAGAGTACGCGAGATGCTCGGCAAAACCTTCGAGGAAATTTTTCCCTCCATTCACATTGAAACTGATGTGGAACGCCTCACTACAGATTTTACCACCCGTTACGGCAAGCGGTGCAGGCTCGGGTTTTCCTGTATGAATGTTGCCCATGATGACCCTCTCAGCCATGAGGAAGATTCTGTCCACATGATCATCGCCATGCGTGATATTACCGAAGTAGAGAATCTCGAGCGGCAGGTCCGCCAGGCAGAGAAGCTGGCTGCCATCGGTACCATGAGTGCCTCCATTGCCCACGATTTCCGCAACCCGCTTACTGCAATCTCCGGCTCCGCTCAACTCCTTGCCGCAGATTTTCTGGAGGGCAGCATGCAAAACGAATCCAGCATAGAGCTGAGCAATATCATCATTCGTGAATGCGACCGACTCTCCTCCACCATTGGAGAATTTCTCAAATTCGCCCGCCCGGAGGAACTGCAGCCTCAGTTTATTCAGCTCGACGCCTGTGTTGCAGAGGTAATGCAGGTATTACGAGCCGGTGATAATTTCCCGGAAACGGCTCTTCTGCACACTGAATACCCCTCCAATCTTGCCGTCTGGGCAGATGAGAAACAGCTCTTTACGGTACTGGATCATTTGATAGATAATGCCATTCCGTTTTGTCCACGGGGGCAGGAGATTATTCGCATCAAGGCTGAAGAGACAGTGCTTAAAGAGAGTGGAAACGGACAGGTAGTAATAGAGTTCAGGGTAGAGGATAACGGAAAGGGAATTGCAGAGGATTTTCTACCACACATATTTGACCCCTTCTACACCACTCGGCCGGACGGCACGGGGCTGGGGCTGGCCATTGTGCAGCAGATTATTAAAGAACATCACGGCGGGATTACAGCAGAGAACATCGGTCTGAAAAATTCTGAGGGAACACGGGGGGCCTGCTTTACTTTCTGGCTGCCGTTACCTGAATAGAGGGAATATCGAAAAGATCAGTCTTTCGCGCATCGTCTTCGTTGCAGTCAAAAATCTATTCCTGAGATAGCAACACAGAGACCTGCGGCAAATTTTCTTCTGAACCTCAAATATAAATGAATACAAGGCTTTTCATGGTTCCTTGAGAGCGTCAGGAATTCTTCGAAGCTTTAACCGTCTGTGGTTTCTTCTGCTCAGGAGCAGCGGTATCAGGTTTTTTCGTAGTAACCGAAGAAGGAACATCTTTGGAGAAGTCAATGTGTTCCAGTTTCAGATCAACCATTCCTGTCCCCGTAGTTGCAACACCGGCAATCTCGCCGCCGACCCAAATCCGTCGGCCACTTTCAAGAGTCTTCAACTCGGGAAACAACTTCGGATTCCAGCTGCACTGCACCATCACACCAAAGCCATCCTTCTCCACATCAAAAATTGCCACCTTTCCTTTTTTAGTCTTCTGAATTTCAAAAAAATAGAGCGGCCAGAGAACGCGGAGCTTGACCAGCTTCTTCTGCACCACATCCTCCCGCAGGTTCTGCATCTCTCCAAACTGGGAAAGCAGCATGTCAGGTGAGGGAAGCAGGTAGAAGGTCTCAGTGCCGGACGCGTCCTGTTTCTCCCCGGTTTTTTCTCCTTCATTCTTCACCGTCAACTTCACCTTTGTGAGCAGCTTTGGCACCTCCGCGCTCTCATCACTTGAGTTCAGTTTGTTCAGCAACAAACCGGCGCTGATAAAAAAAATAAAAGCGAGAATGATCCCCGTGATAACACTCCGCTCTTTATATCTGTTGAGAAATGTAATGAAGTTTTGAACCTTCTCCGGAATAGCCATCACTTACTCCTGTTCTTTCCATACCTTTGCGCCCAGCCCGCTGAGTTTTTCTACCAGATCTTCATACCCCCGTTCAAGGTGGTAGATACGAGAAATATCCGTACGCCCTTCAGCCGCAAGAGCCGCAATAACCAGTGAAGAACTGGCCCTCAAATCTGTGGCCATCACCGGGGCACCGCGTAACCCGTTACGGCCGAGTCCGCTGACAAGACCGAGTCTCCCGTCGGTCTTTATTTTTGCCCC
>JBFHIO010000151.1:0-5191 GCA_041596435.1 Desulforhopalus sp.
CTCTGCGGGAAAAACTGGCGTATGGTGATGAAAAGTGGGATGTGGAGCCGCTGAAACCTTTGGAAGAGCTGGTTTTTCGCGGTGTCGGTGCGGCTATGTCCTCCCCCGGTCTCTGGCATACGGGTGAGACAATTGCCCGGTCCCTCATGAAAAAGAAACCGCATCAGAACGACATGATTACCGCCATGTCCGGTCCCGGTCGTGCATGGACAGATGATCGTGACCTCCCGCCGATAGCGGAGAAAAGTTTTGCGCGCCTCTGGAAGGAAAAACTGGAGAACAGACCTGTTCCTGCAGAGAAGAAAGAGGGAAACAGTGGAAAAGATGAAGGGGGGAGAAGTAATGGCTGAGAGAACCGTTTTTTTGAAAAAGATCGCCGTCGCCGCTGGACAGGATGGAGAAAATCTGCGCGACCCGGCAGATTTCCCTGCTATTTTTGCCTCGGCAGATCAGGATGCCCTCGTGGCAAAAACGCGTCACCGCAGTCATGAAGAACTGCTGCAGCTTGCCTCTCTTTTTGAGGATGTGGCAAAAAACTTGAATCTGATATGCCACCGGGCTGCTTCTTTTAAGGAAGCTCAGAAGATCATTGTCAAGATTCTCAAGGAGACAGAGCCCGAGTTCTCCTCTGAGAAGATTGTCATGGTGCATGATCATCCCGACCTGGCCGCTCTTAATCTGTCTAAAGCGCTGCAAAAAAAGAACATTGCCATCTACTCCACCGCGAGAGGAGAAAAGGATATCCGCGCCCGCAGTGAAAAGGCTCTCGCCGGAATTACTGCTCCCGAACTTGCCATGGCTGCCGGAGCGGCCATCGTGCAACGAGACCTGCCGGGACAGCCTCGTTCGACCTCGCTGTTGCCGTCGATTCATATCGCCCTGCTGCGTCTGGAAAATATCGTGGAGGATTATGACGAGTTTTACGCGCGGCTGGGAAAATATTCTGAAGAGGCGATGGTCTTTATCAGCGGGCCGTCAAAGACGGCGGATATTGAGGCGGTGCTGGTTCATGGAGCCCATGGTCCGCGGGCTCTGCACTGCATTATTCTTGATGAGGCAGAATGAGCCCAGCCGGAAGGGAAAAGTAAAAGGCGGTAAGACCTTTTTTTTTACCGCGAAGAACGCGAAGGAACGCGAAGAAAGGCAAAAAACGGAAAGACAAAAAACTGGATTACCAACGAAACACGCGAAAAAATTTTTAGATAAACGGCCTTTTTTCGCATGTTTCGTGTATTTCGTTGGTAAAAAATCTTTTCGCTGTTCCGTCTTTTACAAGAACACCTTAAGTCGTCTCATCCCACAACGAACGTCATCGGGTTTTGTTGCCCTGCTTTTTCCTGCCTCCCTTCTCCTGTCTCTTTTCTCCGTCCTTCCCTGTTTAATTTAAAAGCTTTTTATTCTCAAATGCTTTTGCCTTTCTTCGCGTTCCTTCGCGTTCCTTCGCGTTCCTTCGCGTTCTTCGCGGTAAAAAATTGTCTTACCGCTTTTTGCCTTTCCCTGCCTCCTGTCTTCCCTTTTATTCGCTGGCCCGTTTCCGTCGACTGCGGAAAAACTCCCGCAGCATCTCTCCGCTTTCTTCGGCCAGTACGTCTGCGGTAATTTCCATGTGGTGATTGAGTCGTTCATCTCCGCCCAGCTGAAAGAGGGAGCTGGCGGCCCCCGTTTTCGGATCGGTCGCAGCATATACAAGACGCGCCACCCGGGCGTGAAGCATTGCGCCCATGCACATGACACAGGGTTCAAGGGTGACATAAAGGGTGGCACGGGGCAGTCGGTAATTCTCCTCTCGCTGGCAGGCTGCACGCAGGGCCAAAATCTCCGCATGGGCAGTGGGATCATGCAGGGCGATGGGGCTGTTTCCGGCCCGGGCCAGCAGTTCTCCCTCACGCACGATCACCGCACCTACCGGAACCTCACCCTTTGAGGCGGCCATGCGGGCCTCCTCAAGGGCAAGATTCATCCAGCTCACATCGTCGTTCACTCCACCCTCTCCAGCATTTCTTCAATTACCTGCAGTCCCTGTTTCCAGAAATCCGCGCTGTTCAAATCAATGCCGAACGGTTTCATCAGGTCATAAGGTGACTGTGAACCGCCTGAGGCGAGGAGCTGCAGGTATTTCGCAACAAAGCCTTTACCCTCTTTCTGATAAATTCCATAGAGTGCCAGCACCAGCAGTTCTCCAAAGGCATAGGAATAAACATAGCCGGGGCTGGAAAGGAAGTGGGGAATATAGGACCACCAGATGCCGTAGTCTTCTCTCAGATGGACGGAGTTGCCGAACATTGCCTGCTGAGTTTCCAGCCAGTATGTACTGAGCTGTTCACTGCTCAGTTCTCCCTTTTCCCGCCTGCCATTGTGCATGGCATTTTCAAAACGATTCATGGCGGTCTGCCGGAAGACAGTGGCAAAGATCGACTCCAGTTTCTGGCAGATAAAGGCGCGCTTTTCTGCCGGGTCTTCAAGCAGGGCGAGCTGGCTGTTGAAGACCAGCAGTTCCGCAAAAACAGAGGCGGTCTCGGCCAGTGGCAGCGGGGTGTCGCTGTTATAGAGCCCCACCTGCGCAGCCAGTACCTGATGTACTCCGTGGCCAAGTTCATGGGCGACGGTGGAGACATCGTTGATCGTCCCGTTATAGTTCACCAGCACATACGGATGCACTTCGGGTACGCAGGGATGGGCAAAGGCTCCACCTTGTTTCCCGCGCATTCCGGGAGCATGAATCCACTGCTTTGCAAAGAACTGCCCGGCAATCTCCGCCATTTCTGGTGAAAATTCAGAGAAGGATCGAAGTACCGTTTTTTGACACTCTGCCCAGGAGATCTGCCGGGACGGCAGTGAGGGCAGGGGGGCGTAACGATCGTAATCCTCCAGCCGGGAGAGTTTGAGAATATCGCGTTTCAAATTGTAGTAGCGTTCGACCAGATCATAGCGACTGGTTACGGTCTGTACCAGTACGTCCACCGTGGAGTCGTGCAGATCATTGTTCAGGTTCATGGAACTGATCCAGTTTCCGTAGCGGCGCAGCCGGTCACTGATCATCTTGTCGGCGGCGAGGGTGTTGAAGATATGGGTGAGAATATGCAAATTGGCCTGCAATCCCTCCGTCATCTCCTTTGCCGCACTCTCGCGTACTGCACGGTCGGGGCTGTAGAGATCAGTCAGCACCTCTTCTTCAAGACGTCCTTTCTCACCAAATTTCCAGCCTGAGAGAACCTTGTCAAAGAGGGTAATCCACGATTCGCGTCCTACGGGACTCTCTTCCAGCAGCAGCTTTTCTTCTACCTCAGAAAGCAAATGGGTTTGATAGCGGCGCTGGGCTGTAAGATAATGGCGGTAGGAGGCAAGAGCCGGATCGGCAAGCAGGGTTTTGCAGTATGCCTTTTCCAGTTTATTCCATTCCAGAGCAAAAAAGATGGTCTGGGTGCCGCAGGAGGCTGCCATCTCCCGGATCTTCTGCTCCAGAGCGCCTGCCTCCGCGTTGTCGAGTTGTGTGCAGTAGTTGAGAAAGGCGTAGGTCTCAAGTTTGAGAATACGGCAGTCGAGCTGCTCCAGACGCTGGACGAGGGCCGCAAGGGCGGCGGCATCAAGCGTTGCCACCTGTTGAGAAGACTCTTTGTGGATTGCCTCAGCTTCTTTTTTACACCACTCCATGTCTGTGGAGACGGCGGGAGCATCGGGGGCAGCGTAAAGATCTGTGAGATTCCAGAAAGTCTTTTCGCAGCCGAAGCTTTTTTCAGCAGTCATTATTCTTCTCCCAGCAGGTGACGAATAAAAGGTCCGACTGCAGCAGCACCTTTCTCATCTACCAGTTTGATTGTCTTCGAACCTATGATTGCAATGTCCGCCTTGCCGATCAGTGCTTCCACATTCGCACGGTTCTGTATTCCGAAACCGACGCCGAGAGGCAGGCTGGTGTGTTTGCGGCAGCGGGCAAGATACTGCGTCAGTCCTTCACCAAATTCTGATTTTGCTCCGGTAACGCCCTTGCGGGGGACACAGTAAACAAAGCCGCGGCTGCATTTACCGGTGAGCTCCATGCGTTCGTCGCTGGAGGTGGGGGCAAAAATTAATACCGGAGAAATTCCGTACTGTTCGGCAAATTTATAAAAACTCCCGCCCATCTCCGGCGGGATATCGGGGACAATGACACCGGTGATGCCGATCTCTGCGCATTTCTTGAAAAAGGCTTCTTCACCGTACTTGAAAACGATGTTGTAGTAGGTCATGAAGAGGAAAGGAATGTCCCATTTTTCAACCATTTCCTTTGCAAAGTTAATGCATTCAATCACCTTTGTGCCGCCATCAATACTATCCTGACTTGCCTTGAGAATCACCGGCCCGTCGGCGACCGGTTCGGAAAAGGGAATCTGCAGCTCAATACTGTCCACTCCGTTTTCCACCATCTGCGCGATAACCTCGCGGTTGGTGTCAAAATCGGGATAGCCGAGCACCATGTGTGTCATCAAAAGAATTTCTTTGTTTTCCTTGCGCTTGCGCAGGTTCTCTTCAAGTTTCATTTGCTTTCCCCCTGCTGATATTCGCGGGCCTGGTCGATGATAAATTCTTTCCATGACGGATCGTCAAGAGCATGGGCAATGGTAAAAATATCTTTGTCTCCGCGGCCGGACTGGTTGATGATGATGGCGGAGTCTTTCGGCAGGCCCGGTGCTTCTTTAAAGGCCTGCACGAAGGCATGGGCAGATTCCAGCGCCGGAATGATTCCCTCTTTCTTCATGGTCAGATTGAGGGCTTCAATGACCTCGACGTCGGTGGCTGATTCAAAGCGCACCCGCTTTTTGTCGTTGAGGTCTGCAAGGATCGGGCTGACACCAACATAGTCCAGTCCGGCGGAGACGCTGTGGGTCTCCAGCATCTGGCCGTCGTTATTTTGCAAAAACATTGTCTTGTACCCCTGCGCCATGCCGGGACTGGCATCCTTACTGCAGAGGCGGGCGGCATGCTTTCCTGAGCTCAAACCGTGGCCGCCAGCTTCAACACCGATCAGTTCCACCTCATCATCAAGAAATCCCTGAAAGATTCCCATGGCGTTGGAACCGCCGCCGACACAGGCATATACCCGGGCGGGCAGAGCGTTGTGATAATGCAGAATCTGTTTCCGTGCTTCTATGCCGATGATTGACTGGAACCAGCTCACCATCTCGGGAAAGGGGGCCGGACCGCAGGCGGTGCC
>JBFHIO010000152.1:0-5172 GCA_041596435.1 Desulforhopalus sp.
GATTACATCCGGCAACGAGAAAGATAATAATTGCCGAGAGGAGAAAAAGGGTACAGGTGGTAACCAGGATCGGATCGTGTCCGGCAAGGATCTGCCTCACCAGCACTTCCCAGAGAATGAACACCGTCATCACAAAGGAAATGAGAGCTTTAATGCCAACCGCCCCTGCATAGAGAAGCAGAGCTGCCACAAAAAGGAAAAACAGATACAAGAGAGCGTTTTGCCGATACAAATCAACAGCTTTTACATGGACGATTTTGCCATTTTCCGTAATAATCGCAGCAATAATTATATCGTCTGCGATGAATTTATTTTCCAGGTCCGTCTGGCCGATAAGGCTGCAGGTTGCTGTCAGGGTTTTCCCCTTGTATGCACCTTCCAGGATAATCACTTCCAGCTCCTGAGTTCCCAGGTTTGACAGCCCGGAGACACGCAGGTCCGAATTATCGACAGAAACCACTTTAGCTTTTACTTCAGATACCCCAGGGGCTATCTGAGTCCGGTTGTGGGCTGCCAGCTGATAATAGACGATAATTCCACCAAGAATAAGAAGCAGCACCAGAGTGTTTGAGACAAGTTTTCGATACATGGCAGTTTTTTTAAAGAGAAGTCTGTTTTTTTGAGAAAAACAGTCCCTTTCCCTCAATTTTAATGCAAAAAAGCCTGCTCCTGTAAAAGAGCAGGCCCGGTAAACAACTCTACATGACAGGTGATCAGATGTTAAACCCAAGCACCTTCGCCATGGCGGCTGCAATCTCAGTGTTGTCTTTGTAGCCTGAGAATTCCTGTGAATCCACACCGGTGGCAGACATGGGAATCATCGTCGCAGTATGAATGGTGGTAGTCCAGTTAATGTTAGATCTCGCAGAAAGGAGGTGAGCCGCAGCAAGCGCAGCCGGGTTCAGCTTGTAATAACCAACCTTTTTACCGGCATCAGCATCGGTCATGGCTTTATCCAGGAGGGCCTGTTCCTTATCTGAAAGGTTATCCAGACCAAATTCATTTTCAAGGGTATCAAGGTATGCCCGTCTGTCCCCATTATACTCAAGGGCGCCGTTGGCAAGAGAATCTTCAACAGATATTCTGGTATGGAGAAGTTTGCTCAAGTCAAGTTTGTATCCCATGGAATCCATGCCAAGGCCCATACCTCCAGTCTCATGATCGCCAATAACAACAATCAGGGTCTCTTCAGGATGTTTTTTGTAGAATTCGTAAGCCTTGCCAACCGCATGGTCAAAAGCGATGGTATCGTAGATAACACCTGTGGGATCATTGGCATGGGCAGCATGGTCGATACGGCCTCCTTCAACCATGAGGAAGAAGCCGTCCTCATTTTTTGAAAGAACGTCGATCCCGGCCTGGGTCATCTCTGCAAGAGAAGGAACTGCCTGGTATTGGTTCTGACGCTCTATTTCATAGGGCATATGCGTATAGGTGAACAAGGCAAGCACCTTGTCGTCTTTGCTGAAATCAGTACTCTTGAATTTCTTAGCGCCTTCCATGCCAATGAACGTCTCATAGCCTTTCTTTTCAAATTCCTGAACCAGGTTTCTGTCATCCTTTCTTTTTGATTTTATCGTGTTGCCGATGGCATCTCCATGCTCAATTTTCATATCTTTCGGGATAAAATGACGAATTCCGCCGCCGGCAAAGAAGTCAACACCGCTTTTCAGGTAATCTTCAGCAATACCATTTTCATCATCCCGTGAGATATTATGAGCAGCAAAGGCCGCAGGTGTTGCATGAGTGAGGCGGGTTGTGGTGATGAGACCGGTTTCCATGCCGTGTGCTTCTGCTTCTTCAACCAGGGTGCGTAAATTTTTTCCTTCGGGGTCTTTGCCGATATAGCCTTTGTTGGTTTTGTGACCGGCAGCAAGCGCAGTAGCTGCAGCGGCAGAGTCGGTGATCAGGGTGTTTGCAGCGTAGGTGGAGTTGAGGCCGGAAACCTCAAAGGTGTCCATCAGCAGTTTTTCATTAGGATCATGGTCCCGCTCTCTCAAATAAAACTCACTGAATTGTCGTTGTGCTGCTCCCAGACCGTCGCCAATCATATAAAACACATACTTCGGCTGAGCTGCAAAAGCAGACGTGGTGATACATAATGCGGCCAGACACAGGCCTGTGATTTTTGCCAAACGAAACATTGCTTCCTCCTCAAAAGGTAAAAGTGAACTACTTCCCAAAAAAGACGAAATTATTTTTTAAGCACACCTTTCGCTCTTCTCTTTCAACTTGTGCCTGAAACGTACGGAATTATTTTTAGGACTGTTTTCTATTTATGTTAGAACCTTGTTTTTGTGATAACGATTCCCGTTCATTCTTCTCGAGAAGTCGAAACCACGCCATAAAGAGGGGAAGAATCTGAAGATCGATAACACAGAAGTGAAGGAAACGGGCTGTGGCAGAGCAGTATGGCTGTGCGGGATGACGAACAGGAGAAAAGTGGGATGAACCAGGCTGAGAAAAAATGAGATCTGCGCAATCAAATATGCGCATCACAGTGGATGATACATGTTCGCCAAAAGCTCAGGGAATAGTGGCTAACACCTCGGTAAGAGCCCTGGGGATCTGGTGTATCACCTCAACGATTGACGAGGCAGGAGTGGGGTTGGCATAAAAACCGGCAAGGCGGTTTGTCTTTGCGGCAATTTCTGCGGCCAGGGGGATGGGCATGCCACTGTCCACCAGGGCCGTTACAATACCAGTAAGGGTGTCTCCGGTCCCGCCTATGGCCTCCATGGCTTCAACTGACGGAGAGTCCACGGTTGCCAGAATGCCCGCCTCACTGGCCACATGATCACTTTTCCCCTTTACAAGGAGACAGGCTGCCCCGTTGTTGTGAAAATAGGCTCGCTGGATAAGATCTTCGGCCCTGTTTTCATCATGGAGAATGAACCCCCGGGTATAAAAGGGATGGGGGGCTGTCTCATCGGCAAGAAAGGCAAGCTCTCCTGCATCCGGGGTAAAAAGATCATAAAAAGCGGCCTCGCCACTCATCTTGGCCGCATACATGAAACCTGCATCGGCGATCATCAAAGGTTTTTTCGCCATGGCTTCCACGGCAAAAACAATCCGGTTGTGCCAGTCCACATCGGGCTGAAGATAGTGAAAGGCCAGGGTATGAATCTCCATGGACGGAAGGTGATCGACAAGATAACTGTAAAGCTTTCGGCTGCCCTTCCCCAGCCCGATATCCCCCACCAGAAACCCTGTAACCTCCGAATTTCCAAGGACTTCGCAAGCCTTGAGAACCGCAGCCACAAGGGCCGGGGTTCCCCGGTTGACAGGCACATCAAGGCCCTGAATTTCAAGAACATCCCCCTTTAAACGCACCTTTCCCGACACGAGGGGAAAGGCATCATCAGGAACGGTTCCAACTATGGCAGGCATTGTCGCTCCATCTCCTCAAGGGCAAGTTTCAGGGCATAACCACACAGGGTATGCCCCATGGTGCCGGGGCTCGGGGTATCCATAAGGGTCTGTCCCACCATGAGACCGGCAAGATAAGGGACGTCCGGGCAACCGCCCCCGGAAACATTGACGATGACAAGACTCTCCTTGTCCACGGTGAGTTTCATATTGGCGGCTCTGATCATGAGATAACCACCAAAGTCTTTCGTGTGAAAGAGATCCACCGGTTTTAAAAGAGGATCGTTCACCGGAACCACTTCAAGGGGAGGAATTCCCGCATCTGTGAGCAGGCGCTGGAGATGAAGTTCTTCCATCAACGGAAACTCGATGACAAGATCGCATCCACTCTGGATTCCCGGCGGCGGCCCCATAACCCGGACAGGCCAGCCCCCGTTCTTCAGCACCCTTTCGGCCTGGATAACCTCGCTTGTGTTTGCAAACACAAGTATCCCCAGATCATCCCGGTCTTTTCGCGACTCCTGCCGTTTAAACCGACTGAGCAAACGACGAATCAACATGGCAGATACACTCCGGCTCGTCCCATCTTTATCCCATCAGTCCCTGGTAAGCAGGATGGTGTATTCCTCGCCGTCCTGGGTGGTATCAACAATCTGACATCCCTGACTT
This sequence comes from Desulforhopalus sp., assembly GCA_041596435.1. Classification (GTDB taxonomy): domain Bacteria; phylum Desulfobacterota; class Desulfobulbia; order Desulfobulbales; family Desulfocapsaceae; genus Desulforhopalus. The sequence goes on from JBFHIO010000152.1 coordinate 4,039, forward strand.
ACGGCAGCCCTTGAGACATTTTCCCTGGAAGCTTCACTGTCCACCAGGACTTTAATTTCCTTTTCTGATCCGCCCTTGATTTCATTCATGGTCATCAAAACCGGCTGGGGGCAGGAAAGCCCCCTGGCATCAACGGTAACGCTCATCGTAACTCTCCTTTTAACCCTGCTGAACTTTTCTTCTCATGAAAAAGCCGATACAAAGACAAATCACCAGCCCGACGAAAACGGCGGCAATGCCGTGAGGACCAACCCCCTTAGGCGAACTTGCAAGCCCGAAATTGTGGGCAACAGCGGCTCCTGCAATCATCCCAAACACAAACACGGCCGCATCCCCGTCCCCTTCACCTGCAAGGAAAAGCTGACGTCCGGGACATCCGCCCGCCAGGGCAAAGGCAAGACCTGCCACCAGCATACCGGCAAAGTTCCAGACATGCATGGTGTGGGCCACAGGCTGACCTTCAAATCCCGGATGAAACTGACCGAGAACCAGGTTGGTGCCAAGAGCAAACACCAGAAGGGCCATAAAACCGGAGAACAGATGCACCTGACGAAACAGTATCAGATCCCTCAGGGCTCCCATGGTGCAGAACCGGCTTCTCTGGGCAATAAATCCAATCACAAGAGCGACACCAAGGGAAATCAGAAGGGGTGCATGCATGGCTCCCGGTCCCTTGAGACTGTAAAAAAGGACTCCGGTTTTGTCCTGGCCGTCGACAAAGGGGTAGATGATCATCAGGGCAAGCAGGCCGACCATGATAAGGGGAAGTGTGAAACCTGCGGCTTTGGGGGTTGGCTGGGTTCGCCCAAGGGTATAGCCGTTTTTCAAAAACTGCACCCCGATCCAGATGCCTGTGGCAAGCCCCAGAAGACCGACGACAGCATTCCAGTCTCCGCCGGCAATACGCAGTACGGCGCGCCAGGGGCAGCCGAGGAACACCAGTGCGCCAATCATGGCGATCATGCCAAGAACAAACCGAACCACGGGCGCCGACCCGCACCGTGGCCGGAATTCTTTAAAGCTCAGGGCTGCAATCAGGGAACCAAGGACAAATCCGATGATCTCCGGACGCATATATTGAACTACCGCTGCCCGGTGAAACCCCAGGGCACCTGCCATATCACGCTCAAAACA
>JBFHIO010000153.1:0-5142 GCA_041596435.1 Desulforhopalus sp.
CTCTGAGCGATTCCGATTTGCTCATTGCGTCATGTTTTATTTTTGGGAATTTCAGGTGGGAAAATATTTTCAAGAAAGGTCTTCCGGTAACTTTTCTTCTGTGCCTTGAATATGAACGAAATACAAGATTATTCAAGGCACCCTTATCTCAGATTCATTTTTTTTCAGTGCTCACCATGTGATTTTAACCGCAGGGTCCTTGATTCTCACAGGGGTGTCGTGGGCTGACAGTCTGGATGAAGAGCAGATTGCACAGGTTATGGTTGAGCAGGTTGAAGCGGTTCCCGTGAGAGCAGGCAGTTTGAAATTCAATAAAATTGCCTCGTTTACAGTCTGTAATCTGGATCAGGGAGATAGCCTTATTTGTGAGCAGAGGCCTCCTGATGAACTTGTCCGTTCTCTGCACGAGGGCTGTGTAACTTCTTCTTATCGTCACGGGCTGATTTTTTCTTTTTGCCCCGCTTGTTCCAGTGCAGGTTTTGGGCTGGCAGTATGCAGTTTCCTTCCCGGTTCTGATACAGGGCCACCTTTCAAGTATTTCCCCTGGCCAAAGTCTCAATCCGCTCATTTTTGCTGTTGCCGTCAGGATGCGGGCAGCAGCGGTCTTCTCTTCTTTCCGGAAGATATCTTCTGATTTTGTCCTTTTTAGGGATTGACTGCCCAGTCATTCAATGTTACGAATATGTCATACAATTGCAAAATATTGAAGATGTGTTTTTCATTACAAATAACATTACAAATTAGTAAACAACAGGAGGGGAGTCCATGCCAGAATCAAGTGCAACGTTCAGCCCAGCTGATATTACAGGTGTTTCAATTGACGTGCTGAAAGCAGGAAGATCTGCAAAGTGTGCCAGTAAAACAATGCCAAAACCCATCGTTATGTATGTGCATGCCGCTGATTATGTCTCTGTCAAGCTTGGCAGATTAACGATGTATATGATTTTTCTGATGATCGGAGTTCTGCTTCTCGGGGCGATAACCAGAAATATTTTTAACTGGCCGCTCTCCTGGACAGTGGAAATGGCCCAGTTCATTATCACCGGCTACTATATCGTTGGCGGAGCCTATTCAATGATGCAGGGGGATCACGTTCGCATGGACCTTCTCTATGAACGTTTTTCACCCACGAACAGGGCGAAAATTGATGTGGTAACCGATTTGTTCCTCATCTTCTATATGGTTGTCCTGCTGGTTGGTTCCGTCTCCAGCTCCATGTATGCCATTGAGTATGGCGAAAGGAAATTCTCCCAGTGGAATCCTTCCATGATTCCCATCAAACTGATCATGGTGTTTGGTATTGCGCTCATGCTGGTGCAGTCCGTTTCCACCTTCTTTAAGGATATTGCGAAAGCCCGGGGAATAAAACTGCCATGACACACGAAATTATTGCCCTCGCCATGGCAGGAGGCATGGTTGTCATGCTTCTTACGGGACAGAGAATTTTCGGAGCAATTGGTTTTATCTCTGCCGTCTCAGCGTTGCTGCTCTATGGAGACGGAGCCATTGAAATGCCGTTCAGTGCGGCTTTCAAATTGTTCAACTGGTATCCCATGCTGACGCTGCCACTGTTTATTTATATGGGATACATCCTCTCCGAATCGGGTATCGCAAACGATTTGTACAAAATGTTCCATGTCTGGTTCGGCAGGTTGAGAGGCGGGCTGGCAATTGGCACGATTGGCCTGATGGTCATTATCTCGGCGATGAACGGGCTGAGTGTGGCGGGGATGGCCATTGGTGCAACCATTGCTCTGCCGGAAATGCTTCGGCGTAATTATGACAAGGTTTTGATAACCGGAGTTGTGCAGGCGGGCAGTTCTCTCGGAATCCTCGTGCCGCCAAGTGTTGTCCTTATTCTCTACGGCATGATTGCCCGGCAGCCGGTGGGGAAACTGTGGCTTGCCGGTGTTGTTCCCGGTCTGTTGATGGCGGTTCTGTTTGTAATTTACATCGTCATCAGATGCAAAATTCAACCTGAGCTGGCTCCGACTGTAAGTGAAGACGAGCTTGATATGCCCATGGCTGAGAAGCTCAAACTGCTCAGGGCGGGAATTATCCCATTTTTGATTTTCTTCTTCATGACCGGGCTGTTTGTCATGGGAATTACAAGTCTGGTGGAAAGCTCCGCTGTTGGGGCCACCGCCGCCACGCTTGCTGCCATCAGTAAACGAACCCTGACAAAAGAGGTTATAGAGGAAGCGGTTCGCAAGACCCTTGGCATTTCCTGCATGTTTATGTGGATTATTCTGGTTGCCCTCTGCTTTGGAGCTGTTTTTGACGGGCTGGGAGCAGTGAAGGCGATTGAAACTCTTTTCATTACCAGGTGGGATCTGAGTCCGTGGCAGGTGCTGGTCATGATGCAGTTGTCATACATCATCATGGGCATGTTTCTCGATGATACTGCCATGCTGGTTATTGTCGCGCCACTGTATGTCCCTCTGGTGATTCATCTTGGATTCAACCCCATCTGGTATGGCGTTCTCTATACAATTACCTGTCAGATCGCCTATATGACCCCGCCATTTGGATATAACCTCTTTTTGATGCGGGCCATGGCTCCACCAGAAATAACCTTAACCGATATCTATCGTTCTATAGTTCCGTTTGTTCTTATTATGACGCTGGCTCTGGCTCTGATTATTATTTTTCCGCAGATAGCTCTCTGGCTGCCGGAATTGATGTATTCCAGATAACTGCAGATTGCTGAGGCAATTGTAAAGCTCAAGGAGAAAATCATGAAAGACAAGAAAGTAGACTCTGAATTTATTGTGAAGACGCCTGAAAAGATTGAGAAAAAGCCTGAAACCGGGCGGCGGGAGTTTCTCAAGACTGCCGGAATTGCTGCGGTTGGTGCTGTGGCTGCTTCAGCGGCGACATTTTCAAATGCGTCCTATGTCTATTCTAAGAGCAATCCGATCAAGTGGCGTTTGCAGACCTATTCCGGTGCCGCACTGGGAGAACATGTTATCAAGCCCCAGATTGACTCTTTCAACCGGGCAGCCCACGGGGAGATGGAAATTGAACTGTATTATGCAGATCAGCTCGTGCCGACGAATGAACTGTTTCGTGCAATGCAAAAGGGAATGATCGATGCCGTGCAGAGTGATGATGCCTCCATGGCCTCTCCTGTAGACATCAATGTTTTCGGTGGGTATTTCCCGTTTTCCACCCGCTACAGTCTTGATCTTCCGGTACTCTTTAAATACTATGGTCTGGATAAAATCTGGAAAGAAGCGTATGACGAAGTGAGAAACGTTGAATGGCTTGGAGCCGGCGCATGGGATCCGCTTCATATCTTTACCAAGGACCCCATTCGCTCCCTCGCTGATATGAAAGGAAAACGGGTATTTGGTGTTCCGACTGCAGGGAAGTTTCTGTCACGCTATGGGCTTGTTCCCGTTACTCTGCCCTATGATGATGTGGAAGTGGGTATGCAGACGGGTGAACTTGATGGTGTTGCCTGGTGTGGTTTTACTGAGGCGTATACCGTCGGCTGGGCGGATGTTTGCAATTATGCTCTCCTCAACAATGTGACCGGCGCCTGGTGTGGATCCTATTTTGCCAACAGCAAGAGCTGGGCGAAAGTACCTCCCCATCTCCAGGAGCTCTTCAAGCTCTCCATGGACAGTTCTAATTACTATCGTCAGGTCTGGTACTGGGGCGGAGAAGCGAAGCTGCGTGTGGAAGGCAAGAAGATGGAATTGACGACCATCCCGGCGGAAGAGTGGGATCAGGTGGTCAGGGATGCCGAAGGTTTCTGGGACGAAATTGCTGCCAGCAGCCCCCGGGCCAAAAAGGTCGTGGATATTTTCAAAGAGTATTCAAACGTTATGGAAAAAGCCGGTGTTCCATATCGCTACAGCTGATTTTTCCCTTTTCCCCCGCTGTTTCGGCGGGGGAAATTTCATTCATGGTGTGGTTTCATCTGTTGTGCTTCCTGTCTTGCAAGGTAAAACATCAGGATCTGTACTTATGGGAACCTTGAATATGAACGAAATACAAACTGTTTCAAGGTTCCCCTTATCACTTGAATTCAGGAAATAAGAAAATGACCAGTTCCATAAAAACAGTCAAAGAACTTTCTCTGAAAGAGCTTCTTGCCTGGAGCACTCCGCTTAGAAGCGGAGATGTGCTTGCCGGGGTTGCCGCAGGGACAGAAGAAGACCGCGTTCGCGCGCAGATGGCCCTTGCAGAGGTTCCGCTGAAACGATTTCTAAACGAGACCGTTATTCCCTATGAAGAAGATGAAATAACACGACTGATTATTGACGAACATGATCCGCAGGCCTTTGCACCTGTGAGCAGTTATACGGTGGGAGACTTCCGGGACTGGCTGTTAAGTGATCGGGCGGATTCCGCCGTACTTGCTGCGCTCGCTCCGGGAATTACGCCGGAAATGGCTGCAGCGGTTTCTAAACTCATGCGGATGCAGGATCTTATTCTCGTCGCCTCAAAATGCCAGGTCAAATCGGCATTCCGCAATACCATCGGACTGCCGGGGACCTTTTCTGCGAGGCTGCAGCCCAACCATCCCACAGATGATATCTCAGGAATTGCCGCCTCCATACTTGATGGCCTGTGTTATGGCTGCGGAGATGCCGTTATCGGCATTAACCCCGCCACCGACAGTGTCAGCAATATCGGGCTTCTGCTGCAGATGCTTGATGATCTTATCGAGAGATATGATATTCCCACCCAGAGCTGTATTCTCACCCATGTGACTACAACCCTTGAGTGTATCGAGCGCGGATATCCGGTAGACCTCTGTTTTCAGTCAATCGCCGGGACCGAAAAGGCAAATGCAAGCTTTGGTATAACCCTTTCTCTGCTGGAAGAGGCATATCTGGCGACGAGCTCGCTGCAGCGCGGGACGGTTGGCAACAATGTCATGTACTTTGAAACAGGACAGGGCAGCGCTCTCTCGGCCAATGCCCATTACGGTGTTGACCAGCAGACCCTCGAAGCCAGAGCCTACGGGGTGGCAAGAAAATATAATCCTCTTCTCGTGAACTCTGTGGTTGGCTTTATTGGTCCGGAATATCTCTTTAACGGCAAACAGATTCAGCGGGCGGGGCTGGAGGATCATTTTTGCGGCAAACTGCTTGGTCTGCCCATGGGGGTGGATGTCTGTTACACCAA
>JBFHIO010000154.1:0-5137 GCA_041596435.1 Desulforhopalus sp.
ATTAAGTATTAAACATTTTTCAGCACTGATCAATGACTTTAACTCATCGATAAAAGATGTCACTACGCTCTTTTTTGTGGAATTATTCAAAAATTTCATAATTTTTCTAAATATCCGGGCTTGTGTGTGAGGATATACATAAAGGATGGCTATCCAGTAGCAGAGAAGATCCCACGGCAGCATCGTGCAATCTAAAATTCGACGTCAGAACTGGCTCTCAAATATTACTTTGGATTTACCACTTCTTTTACAAAAGCAGTGAGATAATCCTTCGATCAGAAAGGGACTATCCCCGAAAAGACATAAGAGAACCTTGAATATGAACGAAATACAAGATTATTAAAGGTCTCCATAATTTCCCTCAGACCACAGAACAAAAGCCGTCAACAGTGACTCCCGCTCTGACGTTTCTAGCGTCGTCTGGAAACAGCTGTTGACGGCTTTGCCTTTTGTTATTCAATGACAACGAGAAGATTATTCCCTTCCAGGGAGAGAGAAAAACTGTCGACATCTACTTTGCGCGGACCGTAGATTTTTTTGCCGTCGAAAGTATAGGTTGATTTACTGATGCTGCAGCACTGCACTGTTTCCGTACCCGGAACGAAATCAAGTCGGCGGCCCATGTGACTGCATTTGTTATGGATTGCATGATATTTTCCATCAGCTCCGCAAACTACCAGTATTCGTTTGGGAAGGTCTTTGCCTTCAAAACGGAGGGCTGTCCCCGGCTGTGTTAATTCTATCAGTTGAGCGAGATCGATATTGAGTGTTCCGTCTTTATATGTCCAGCCTTCATTGTTTGCAGGCATGGGAGTGGCGCAGCTGCCGGTAAGCCGTTGCCAGAATGTACGGGATAACGTTTCCATGGAGTTTTCCTTATAGGTGTGTGTTCAGGCTGTTAACGATCTGTCAGAAGAGAAGAGATGCCGCGGAAATAAAGCATGCCCCTGCGGCAGTCAGTTCCTGCTGAGCCTGTTCGGCAGAGTCTGGAGCTACGGCGGCAGTGAGCTCTTTTATAATGATCACCGTGTAACCCAGACGGATGGCATCGAGAGCTGTTGCTTTTACACAGTAGTCGAAGGCAAGGCCGCAGATAAGGAGGGCGTCTATGTGATTTCGCCTGAGGAGATCGTCGAGTCCGGTGGAGGCTCCTCCGTCGTCAAAGAAACCGGAGTAGCTGTCGAAGCGGGGGTTGCTCCCTTTTTTGATGAAGGTCTGGCAGAGGTCAGGCGGGAGGAGGGATGCAGCGCCATCACTCTCCTGTACGCAGTGAGGGGGCCAGAGTTTCTGAGTGTGGCCGTCAATCTCAATGGAGTCGAATGCTTTTTTACCCGGATGACTGGTGTAAAAGGAGATGTGATCTGCGGGGTGCCAGTCGAGGGTTCCATATATTCGGCAGCCTTGTGCCTTGAGAGCTGCAACACATTCTACCGTTTGCTGGATGAAATGTTCATCGCTCCCGGCAACGGCGAGGGCTCCATTCTTCAGAGTGGTAAAATCTTCCTGCAGATCAACAATAATGGCTGCGGTGGTAGAAAACATGACAGGCTCCAGAAAAATGAAGATTTATCTATTGGTAGAAGAACTGATGAAATTCTCTATTAATCGGCGGGCGACAGTGCCGTGCATCGGTATGGTCTCCGGCATGTTTGTGTAATTGAACCAGTCTGCTTCGAGTATCTCCACGTTGTCCACGGCAATTTCACCCGAAGCATAGTCACAGGTAAAGGCAGTCATCAATTGGGAAGGAAAGGGCCAGCTCTGGCTGGCAAAGTAGCGGATGTTTTTTACTCGCAGGGACACTTCTTCAAAGATCTCCCGCTGAACACACTGCTCAAGAGTTTCCCCTGCCTCCAGAAAGCCGGCGAGTACCGTGGCGAGACGATTGGCATGGCTGGCATGTCTTGCGAGGAGCAGTTTGTCATCTCGGTGGATGGCAACAATAACGCACGGCGAGATTGGTGGGTAGTTCAAGGCATGGCAGTTGGGGCATTGCATGGCAATTTCTTTGCGGGCGAGGGTGCATTTATGACCACAATGGCTGCAAAAGGTGTGGCTGGTCACCATATTATTAAGGGACAGGGCCCGACTGATGAGGTAGTAACGGCGGTCGTCAACCGGCAGCATGGAACGGAAACTGGTGAATTGCGGGTGGTCTCCGACGGGTGAAGTGAGGAAAACAGGAAGCCCGTTTTCTTCGGCGATGGTAATTGTTTCTCCTACCGAAAAAGGGAGTTCTTCCCTGCTGCAGCATGGGAGGCTGCCATTTTGAATAAAGAGGGTGCTGTTTTCGCAGATGCACCAGAGTGCTGTGTTGCTCATGTAAAAATCTCCCGGGCCGGGATACAGCCCTTTTTCATGGGGGAACATCGAAGAACCCGTCTTTTGTCCCTCTTCTTCATTACAGTCAAAAAAATTATCTTCAGGTATATTTTTTCCTGCCCTTCGAATATGAACGAGATACAAGGTTTTGCAAGTTCCCCACGGGTTCTTTCTGCCCCCCTGTCTTTTTCAGGGAGGGCTGAAATGCGCGGTGCTGCCAATGGCATGGGGGGGGGCGCCCGCAGTGCCGCTGCCAGTATTTGTGCTATTATTTTTAATAATTATCAATTCACTATTGTATCAGATTCCAAAGTGTTGTACCACACACAGTCCGGGTTGACAGAACTGGATAATAAGACAATAATGTAAGGAATAGTGTTGCACCAGCCTCTCTTGTGTGATTCAAGTTTTTCCAAAAAAGGAAATCGCAGGGACCTGATGCTTTAAATTAATTTTAACAGAGAGTATGCCATGATTTCCTGGTTTTGCGGAGAATATTTACCTGATGAAGAGATCCATATTTCACCCTGTGATCGCGGGTTCCTGTTTGCTGACGCACTCTATGAGTTTGTCCTTTGTTATGAAGGGGGCTTTTTTCGTATGAAGGAGCACCTTGCCAGACTCCATCGCGGTGCGGATCAGCTCCGGTTTCCTCAAACTGATTTTGCTTTCCTCGAAGAAGTTGCCGAAGAGCTGCGTCGCAAAAATGGTCTTGAGAAGAGTATGGCCACGGTCTACATACAGGTCTCCCGCGGGGCGGTACCAAAGCGTGGCCATGGTTTTCCTCCCTCTGATACGCCGATGACAATGTATATGTCAATCAATGCCTTTGATCCTGCACAAGTTATCGAGAAGCGTGAAAAGGGCATAGGTCTCTACACTGTCTCGGATAACCGCTGGGCACGATGCGACATGAAAACTACCAGCCTTACTGCAAATATTCTGGCCTGTGAATATGCTGAGTCAAAAGGTGGTGGAGAGGCCCTCTTTGTTAAGGATGGTGTCTTGATAGAAGGGAGTCACAGCAATTTTGCCGGAATTTGTGATGGAACACTGGTAACTCATCCGGATTGCAACCGCATCCTTCCCGGTATCAGCAAGGCTGTGGTTCTTGAGCTGGCGGCTGCCAATGGCATCCCCGTAGAAGAGAGGCCGATCTTTCAAGCGGAACAGGATAAATTCAGCGAATTTATGGTTCTTGGGACTACGGTGGAAGTAACTCCTGTTGTTGCCATTGATGGTCTGCCGGTAGGGGATGGCAAACCAGGGAAAATGGTACGGCGGCTGCAGGGATTATATGCAGATTATCTGAAAAAAGTGCTCTAATATTGCACGTAAGGGTGGTGGAAGGTGGAGAATTTTTTCGCAGGATATATGGCGAAAGTACAAATTCTTATATTCCTCAACCGGGAAGGCTTCTATTCTTTTTTTTATTACATTTTCCTCGGAATTTCAGGAAACTCTCTTGAAATTTATACCTGCCGTGGGTAATATTGTTTTTGGAATTGGTACAAATTCCTTAACCCTGTTTAAAAAATTGAAAAGGAGAAGAACATGAACAAAAAATTTGTAACTGTTCTTGCTATCGGCAGTATCATGGCGTCGGCTTCTATGGCATATTCTGCATCTACACTTATGCAGATTGGTCGCAGTCCCTTCCATCGTCCACCCCTTGCCAGCACCCAGGATTTGGCCTCAATGGCTCAAGCCCAGGCTGCTGATATGCAAAAAGGTTTTGAAAAAGCAGGACGCCCTGAACTCTTTGCGCCCTTCATGGAGCAGATTGCTGCCGGGAATATTGAGTCGAAAGACTATCCTAAAGGAAGTCAGTTTGAATGGATGTTCTTCAAACGTAAGGGCACTGGTGAAGTTCGGCTCTCCCGAGATCTTACCTGGGGAAACGAAGTTCCTTTTCCGGCGTATACAGTGAAAGTGATGCAGGACGACATGCTCTACACTTTTGCTATTCCGCTCGGTTGTGGTAACGTTGCTCTCGCAGATGCAGAGCCTGTTGAAGAAGTTGTTGAGGTTGTAGAAGTTGTTGCGGAAAATCAGCCTCCTGTCTGTCGTGCAATGGTCAGCCCGGTCAAATCTTTTTCTGGCTCGAGTGTAGCTGTTGACGCGTCTGCTTCTACTGACCCTGATGGCCAGGTAACCGGCATGAAAATGGTTGCTCTTGATGAAAATGGGCAGCCTCTTTCTGAGCAGATGGTTGAAGGTTCTCTCGTTGGTTCCATTGTATTGCCTGCTGGTGCAAAAAGTGTCCAGACGAGCGTTACTGATGACGGTGGCCTCTCCGCTACTTCTCCTGAGTGTATGACTCCGGTGACCGTAATGAAACGCACCAACTTCCTCGCCGATCTTGGCGGGTACCATATGTTTGATCCGGGCAACTGGGTTTTTGGTCGTGTTGGTCTTGAATATCGTTTTGATGAAAACTGGTCTGTCCTCGGCCTTGTTGGTTATGCTCAGCACGTTCAGGGAAGTGATGGTGCCTCTGCCGTTCTGGTTGATGTCCTTGGTCAGTATCGTATGGATCGCCTCTTCTTCAACCTTGGTGTTGGTGCATGGTTGAGCACGAATGATGACGGTGACGGAGATTACGATGATACTGATGCTGACATGATTGTTGGCATGGGTTATAGAATCTATGGTGAGCCGGACGCATTCAACGCTTCACTGTTCGTTGAAGCCCGTTCTGCCTTTGATGAACTTGGCAGTCCTGTAGATGCTGGTCGCGTAGGCGGCGGTGTCCGTATCAGCTTCTGATCTGCAGAAATCTTAGAGTTTAGGTCAATCCTGCTTGCAGGGTGGC
>JBFHIO010000155.1:0-5115 GCA_041596435.1 Desulforhopalus sp.
GATGTCATTGAGAATCATGACATTGCGCCCCTCGTGTATCACCAGTGCCTTGATCAGCGCCTGATAATCCCCGCTGTAATGACAGGTAAACGGAGTGCTGCGACGGATTACTTCCGGTGCAAGGATCGCCCCCACCGCCACCAGCTCCTCCTGCGGCACTTCGTGGATACGATCGCCGAGAAACCAGTAAATCAAGCGGGTCATCTCCCCCTCACTGCGGAAGGCTGTGGCGGAAAGACCGAGCAGAAAATGGCTGTCAAAAAGCGAGACAACGTCGGTGAAGAGACTCGTTGGAACCCGATGACACTCATCCACAATCAGCTGACCGAACTGCGGGACCAGTTCCGCCACCCGTTTGCGGGCGGTGTTGACAATGGCGATGGTCAGCGGCCTGATCTCAAAATGCCCGTCTCCCACAAGGCCGGTCTCCACTTCGAGGAATTCGAGGGCACGCTGCTGCCACTGGTAGAGGAGCTCGCGGGTATGGACCAGAACAAGGGTCGGCTGACGGCGGCAGGCAATAATTGCCAGCGCTATTACCGTCTTGCCGCTGCCGGTTCCCGCCTCAATCACCCCGAAAGATCTCTTCGCCGCTTTCTCCACCGCCACTTCCTGATAAGGACGCAACGTGCCGGTAAAGTGGAAATCAACCTCCTCCAGCAACCGCCGTTTATCAATAATCTCCGGATCCTGCCCCTCCATCTCGCGACAGAGCACCACCGCCCGGTTGGCAAAGCCCCGGGGAAATCGTCCCCCCTCCGACACGGGCTGGTAGTATGTGAGTTCCGGCTTCAGCTTTTTGCCGATCCAGCGGCCATATTTTTTAGCGTTGGTATACTGAGGATTAGCAATGGTGAGCTGTTCTTTCAGCTCCTTCTCCAGTTCACTGCTGAAGCCCTGAAGGAGGCAGTCGTTGCCGACGGTGAGAGTAAGGGACATTATTTCTATATTTTCAGTAGTACCTGAATTTTGCAATTGCCAAGTTTATCGAAGGTGCGAGGCGGCGTACACGCAGACGTACTGTAGTACTTCAAGTGTGCGCAAACAAAGCAGATTCGGTGAAATCGGCAAGCCCGAAGGGTGACAAACATGGGAAAAATGCTCTTTAATCCAACTCACATAAAAAGTGAACTGATTTTTTTATCAACACCCCCCCTAACACATTGAAACAACATAATTATAAGCATTTTCTCATGTTTGACATGCAAGATTCAGGTAGTAGGTTATAGTGGCGGTATGCCAAATACCTTATGCCACATCGCACTGCAGGGCCCGCCAGCCAGGCAGAGACCGGAATATCTACCATGGATTCTTCTCGGCTGTATCCTGCCGGATGTGCCGTGGATCATGCTTCACCTGCTTCAGCCCGCCAATCTCTTTGAGCCTTTTGCCCTGCGTTTTTACGTCACCGCCCAGGCGAGCCTTGCATACTGTCTGCTGCTCTCGGCGGCACTCAGTCTTTTTACCCGGCGCAGCGGAGTGGTCTTTGCCCTGCTTGGCGGCAACTGCCTCTTCCACCTGCTCCTCGATTCCCTGCAGGATAAATGGGGCAACGGCGTCAATATTCTTGCCCCATTCGACTGGCACCTTTTCAGCCTTAATCTGATCAACACTGACAACTATCTCACCGCTGTGGTCTCCACCTGCGGGCTGATTCTGCTGGCGGCCCTGTGGGGGAAAAGCTCCACTGCACTGCGCCAGTCTCCACCGCTGCAGCGCCCCCGGGGCAGGAAGGCCCTGCTGGCCCTGCTCTTCACCGCCCTGTACCTGCTCACCCCGCCGATCTTTTTCGGAGGAATGGACCAGGCCAACACCTGGAATCTGCACACCATGCGTCTCAGGGCGGAGCGCCCCGGCAAAGCAATTTCCTATGACCGCGGCCGCTACGACGCGGCAACACAAACCCTGCGGATCTTCTCCGGCGAGGAGCTGCATCTCGAAGGACAACTGCCAACAGAATCCGGCCGCGTCTCTATCAAGGGGGTCTTTATCAGCCCCGAACGGGTGCGGGTCAGCGCACTCCATCTGCACCACAGCCACCGGGACCGCGCCTCGCGTCTCGGCATCCTGCTGACTTGCATTTTCCTCTGTCAGTCACTACTTTTCCCGCGAATTCCCCGCCTCCGGCGGCACAGAATATAATCCTCCAAGGAGACCCCATGTCCAGATTGAACTCACTGAAAATGCTGACCCTGCTCGCCCTGCTCTGCTGTCCCCTCTTTTCCGGCAGCGCCTTCGCGGCGGCACAAGTGCAACCGATCACCGTCACCCTGCCGGAATCACTGCTCAGAGAAGCGATAGCCTCCGTGGTCCCAATACAAATTGATTCGCATGTCCACGGCATGCGCGGAGAGATTGAGGTGAAAAACATCTCCAACCTCCAGATCAGCAAAGGACATATCGCCTGCCGCATGCAGCTGGAGGGCAGTCACCTCGGTGTCTCCACCAATGTAGGCGGCCATAAAATCAACCTCAACATTGGCTCCGTGTCAGTGGATGTCAACACCGACTCCGCGCTGCGCTTTGACGCGCAGAAGCAGATTCTCTACATCCGCCCCATAGTAAAAAGCTCCAGCGACAAACAGGGCCAGGCCGACAGCCTCATCTCCATGTTCAACGGCAATGAGCTTCCCATTGCCCTGCAGAAGCTGGAACCGCTCGTCTCTCAGGCTGGCAACAAAATGCTGATCATCAACGGACGCATCACCGATATCATCGCCGAGAAAGACCGCCTTGTGCTCAAGCTGCTCCCCACGATCTCTACCCGCAAGGTGAAATAAAGGAAAAGATAAAAAAAGGGAGACGGGAGACGGGAGAAGGGAGACAGGAAAAAGCGGTAAGGCATTTTTTTTGCCGCGAAGAACGCTAAGAAACGCGAAGGAACACAAAAGCATTTGAAGATAAAGAAGCTTTCGCGTGTTCAGCACGTTTCGCTGACCATTCAGTCTTTCCGCCTTTTGCCTTTTTCTGTCTCCCCGCTTTAATTCAACTAAAATCTTTTGCTTTCCTTCGCGCTCTTCGCGTTCTTCGCGGTAAAAAGGTCTTTCCGCTTTTGCCTTTACCTTTCTCCTGTCTCCCTTCTTTTACCACATCAGATCATCTGGCACCTGAAAGTCAGCATACGGATCATCAGCGTCAGCCGTCTCTTCCTGCGCCTTCGCGAGATGGATGAAGAGCGAGGAGTTGAGGCTGCGAATTTTTTCAAGAATCGCCCTCGGCAACACCTCAAAAACTTCTCCGCTTCCCGGCATACGCACAATGCCCAGCACACCGCGCCCCAACTTGTCAGAGGTCTCCTTATCCACAAAGACCCGATAAATCTTTCCTTCCATATTGAAGCGAAAGGCCAGCCCCTTATCATCTTTTTTCAGCCGATTCTGCTGAATCATCTGCTTCACAGTGGCTGCTGATGCCCGTTTCCGCAGCTTTTCATCCCGCTCAAGGTTGAGTTTGCGCACCCGCTCCTTTTTCTTTTCATCCGCCTCCCGTTGAATGCGAAGGTTCTCCTCGGCGGTGGTGGGTTTTCCCTTTGCGACCTTGGTGCTCTTCTGTTGTTTGCGCTTTTTGGATTTCGTTTCGGCAACCTGTTTTTTATCCACAAGGCCGAGTTTCAAAAACTGACTCTGAAATGCATTTGCCATTATTTTTTCCTGTCAATATTGGTTCATAGTGAAACTGCCCGCCCATTCTACCCGGCCGGGCTCTTTTTTTCATCTCAAGGTTCTCTCAACGCTTCGCAAGAGGTTGCGCCCGGTGTCGATGCGCTGCCAGCGCGACATTGGCGCTGAAAATCATCAACGCCCCGCACCAGCCGGCAAAGCCCAGGGGCGGATCAAAGGCAACCAGCGGCCCAAGCAGCGCCGCGAGCAGAATGCGGCTGGAACCGATGACTGAACCCTCAAGCGCTGTCACATAACGAAAGCCAAAGGTGAGGAGATACTGCCCCGCAACCCCGATGGCCGAGCAGCCAAAGAGCCAGGCAAACTCGGCTCTGTCCGGCCAGAAGATCTGTTCATGAAAGAAGATATAAAGCAGCACCGTGCCAATGCTGAACATAAAAAAGAGAATTGTCTGCGAATCGTGCCAGCGGCGGCTGAAGTTAAGATAGATGATAGCTGCGGCGGCAGTGATCCCGGAAGCCACCCCCCAGAGGTTATCCACGGGAAAGCCAAACTCTCCCTCCGGCATCAGAACCAGCCATATACCGAGAGTAGCGGCAAGCACCGCCATTATGGAGAAGGCATCGGTCTGTGTGCGGAGAAAGATGGCAGAGAAGAGGGCCACATAGAGGGGATAGGTCATATTCATAATATTGGCCTCGGCCACCGTGCTCACCTGCACCGTTTTATAAAAACAGAAGACGGCAACAGTGTTGGCCACCGCCCGGCCGATAAGCAGATGCCAGCGTACCGGCTTCAACTTCTGCCGGGAGCAGACCATAGTCGCGGAAACGACGCAGATACCAAGAAGAAAACGGGCAAAGACGAAATAGGAGGTGTGAATATCCACCGAGACCTCCGCCCGGCGGATAATCACCGTAGCGAAGTAAAAGGCAAAGGCAGAAGCGAAGAGGGCCATCCAGCCCAGCAATTGACGACTGCCGGGTCGTTGAAAAAATACGGTAACTGCAGACAAGGAAAAACCTCCGTGAAGAGTAGAAAAAGCCGGAGCAATACCCCCGCAACCTCCACCGGAGGCCCGGCCGGTCACCGGGAGCACTGCTCCACAATACAACATCATGCCCCAATAAAAAGGGCTATTCCCTACAATTTTACAAACAAAAAAGGGGGAGGGCGGAAGGAAGGCGGAGACAGGGAAAGGCAAAAGACAGTAAAGCATTTTTTTTACCGCGAAGAACGTGAAGGAAAGCTAAAGGACTTTGTAAAGACGGCCAGTTGGGGAGTCTCTGGCATAACAGGCATTTCTATGCAGGAATGCCCATATATAAAAGGACATCGAAGGAACAGCCAGGCATCAGCCCGTCAGCCCCCATAAAACGTGTTCAGAATTTATCAAAAACCACCAGCTCATCAATACTGCTCTTCTCCAGCGGTCCTTTGGGATTCTCAGGGACACCAATCGGCATCACCGCACGGATGGTGTATTTCTGTGGAA
>JBFHIO010000156.1:0-5092 GCA_041596435.1 Desulforhopalus sp.
TGGTTGCCTTCGCCATTATCCTGACTATCATCTTCAGCCCTGTTTTTCCCGGTAAAATGAATGGCCTGGATTATATGGATAATCTCTTTAATATGGTGTCCAAAGGGTCATCCTATTTTATCCCTGCCTCAATGGCCGATAGTGAGAAATTTGCAGGCACAATGGTAGCGGTTACAATAAGCATGGCTGATGAAAATCAGGCTGCCGAGACTGCCAGATTACTTCAGGCAAGTGAGGTGGCTGTTCAGCAGTCTGGCTCTCAGCTCGCAATCAGGGGTGATATGAGCCGGATTTTAAAAAACACCCTGGTTGACACTGAGCTGATGTTTCATAATAACGGAGCGAAGGTGCAGGAAAAATATGGCTATGACGCCCATAAAGTGATGTTTAACTGGTGGAACGCCTTTAAGGTAATCGGTGTCGAGCTGACCAATCAGAAAAAATTTGCTGAAGCAAAACCATTTGCCGATATCAGGAAAAAGGCACTGGAACCAGCATATAATTACTATGGTATTGAAGCGATGAACTGGCAGGACAATATTGGTCTTATCGTCGCTGCTCTCACTTTCTACGTCGCCTATACCCTCTGGTATGGATTCGGGCTTATGTATGTTTTTGAAGGATTAGGCCTTAAGATCGGACATTAACCAGTTTATATTTCCGGCATTCCCGGTCTACATTTTTCCTGATCATATTCTTTAATATGATCAGGAAATGCTGGCCTGACATGAACGATCCGGAGCGTGAAGTATTAGCGCTCCGAGCAATCCCAACGTTGAAGCTGGTACATGTATGCACAGATTTTTTGAAACATTGAAGGAGATGCTGCTACCGACCCCTCCGCCACAACGGAGTAATGAAGACCTTCGCGCTGCTTTCAAAGGGAAGTACAACAACTTCCGCAGTCTTCTGACGGCAAACAACAATGCCTTACAGGCTATGGCTGAACTTGAAAAAATCTATTATAGCGACGAAAGCTACCGGATGGCCATTATCCGTTCCAAGATCAGCGCAATACTTATCAATGTTTTCAAGATGATTCGTCATCTGAGTGAACTCTCCGGCGGAAAATATTCAGAACTTGATCAGATATTTGAAAAAATCAGTGATGAGCTGAGCGAAATCATTGAACGCAGACCTCACTTTTCAGAAGGCGATCTCATCCTGCCTCTGCCCGAAGTGAATAAACGGAATATCGCCCAGGTCGGCGAAAAGATGGCTAACCTCGGAGAATTGGCCAGTATCCCGGGAATCCGGGTACCAATGGGTTTTGTGGTAACTGCTTCCGCCACTCGGCGCTTTCTGACGCGCTCGCACCTTGATGAAATTAACCGACGACTCCAGACGCTTGATCCTGATGATATAGAAGAACTTTACACAACCTGCAAAGAACTTCAGAAAATCGTAATGTCGAGCGAACTTCCTGCCGATCTAGAAGAATTACTCCATGTCAACTATGCACGTCTTGAGCAGGCTACCAATACCGGATGTCTGGTAGCTTTGCGCTCAAGTGGTCTCGGTGAAGATACTGCTGGTGTCTCCTTTGCCGGATTGTACCGCACAATCCTCAATGTCGATCAAAATTCACTTACGCACGCATATAAGCAGGTAATTGCGAGCAAATACGGAGCACGGGCCATTGCCTACCGTCGTAAACGCGGCTTTCGACATGAAGATATCGAAATGTGTGTCGGCTGCCTGGTCATGGTGGAAGCCGAGATAAGCGGTGTGACCTATTCATCTGATCCGGAAGACACAGGTTTGATACGCATTAACGCCGTTGAGGGAATTGCCAGAGGTGTGGTCGACGGTACCACCAGCACCGATCTTTTCCTGGTCGAACGCACCTCTCCCTTCCCCGTTGTACACAGCGAATTGCGACAACGACACAGCGACCATGATGGTTCGCAAGGACAACCCGCACGCCTTAACTCACGCCAGATCAGCGAACTTGCAAATGCCTCACTTCTACTCGAAAAACATTTCGGCTGTCCGCAAGATATTGAATGGTCTTTCGACAGGCACGGTATACTTTTCATTTTACAGAGCCGACCGATGCTTGCAGGTGAAATAGCGGAGCGCAAGAACACCGGAGTAAAAGAACCTTTGCCGGAAACGGGCATTCCTCCCTTTCTCACTGGCGGCATCTGTGCCAGCGGCGGAATTGCCTGCGGGAACGCATACCATGTAGATAATATGGAAGAAATGCGATCATTCCCCAAAGGAGCGGTACTTGTTCTGCGACACCCGATACCGGAATGGGCCCCACTTGTCAGCCACGCCGCAGCGGTAATTGCAGAAACCGGAACTGAAGCCGGGCATCTCGCCACAATTGCACGGGAATTCAGCATCCCGGCTCTGTTCGGTCTCGAGGGAGCGATGATTGCACTCACCAATGGTGAGACAATCACCGTGAATAGCACTACCGGAAAAATCTACCGTGGACGCCGCGAAGATCAACTCAGCAACAGAGCGGTCAGGAAAAACATCATGGCAGGCAGCCCGGTACAACGCATTTTAACAGAAGCACTACAACTCATCACGCCACTCAACCTTAACGATCCGACATCACTGCAGTTCAAATCGTCCTGGTGTGAGACTCTGCATGATATAACCCGGTTTTGCCACGAGAAATCGGTCTCAGAAATGTTCAATTTCGGCCGTATAAACCACTTTGACAAAGGAACTGCCAAGCGACTGGTTGGCGATGTACCTTTGGAATGGTGGGTCATCAATCTAGCAGATGGTTTCAGGGAAGGCGTGACCGAAAACGCAAAAACCATCCGTATCGAAGATATCGTTTCTGTACCGATGCTTTCTATCTGGCAGGGAATCTCAGCCTTCCCATGGCAGGGACCGCCGCCACTGAGTGCCAGAGGTATGGGTTCGATAATTTTTCAATCAACGATGCGCCCTGACCTTGATCCGGCTGTAGCCTCCCCTCTTACCACGAGAAACTACTTTCTGGTCTCGGCTAATTTCTGTAATCTCAGTGTACGGCTGGGCTACCATTACGCGATGATCGAAGCCTATATTAGTGAACTTCTCACCGAAAATTACGTAACATTCAGGTTTAAGGGAGGAGCTGCGGACACCCGGCGTAAAGCGGTTCGGGCCAAGCTGCTGGCAGAGGTTCTGCAACAGACCGGATTCAGGGTGGAACTGCGTTCAGACGCGCTACTTGCCAGAGTAAAAAAACAGTCTGCAGAATACCTCAAGCAACGACTTCAGATTCTCGGTTATCTGACACTCCATGCCCGCCAGCTTGATATGGTCATGAATCAGCCACAGGCACTGGAAAAGTATAAAGAAAAATTCCTGCGGGATATTGAAGAAATGCTTTTAAGAGAACCAGTCTCTCAGCAAACCCTTACAACGTGCGAGCCGGATTATGCAGACAAACAATAAAATTATGCTGGTTGACGATGAACCGGATTTTCTGGAAATCATGGGTAAATTTTTTGCACGGCGAAATATTGATTTCATCACAGCCTGCGGTTGCCTTGAAGCCCTTGACCTCCTGAATCATCATCACTTTGATGTGGTAATAATGGATGTCAGCATGCCGGGGCTTGGAGGAATCGAGTGCATGACCGAAATAAAAAAGATTCGACCAGAACTTGAAGTTATTATCCTCACCGGACACGGATCACTCAACACCGGTCTTATCGGCATGAAGAAAGGTGCCTTTGACTATTGCCTCAAACCGGTCGATTTTGAGGAGCTCCTCGAAAAAATACTTCTGGCAAGAGAAAAAAGCCATCTGAACTGATGACAAACCAGCATTGTCTGCACGTGTATGGTCCCCACTCATGTCGTGTACATTCCCCGAATTTTCCTGACCTGCAGTAATACGTATTGAAGTAGATTACTTTTTGGCAGTTCTGGTTTAAATACATACATAGTCTCAGACGGCCTGTCACCTGTCGGCTGGGAAACCATCCCGGTTATCACTCCGCAGCGATCCCCGGGACTGTTTTCGCCAGGAACGTTCCACAAACCTTTGCAAACACGACCGAGGACTTTTATGCTCGACTTTACCATTGATGTAGAAACATGTATCGGTTGCGGCCAATGTGCCAGCGATTGCCCTGCCATGATAATCAACATGGAGACCAATCTGCCAACAATTCCTGCAGATCTTGAACAGTTCTGCATTGGTTGCATGCACTGCGTTGCCATTTGCAGCGAAGGGTCCGTATCCATTCTTGGCTATGGCCCTGAGCAAGGAGTTGAACTTAAAGGAGCCGCTTTGCCATCTCCTGAAGAAATGGAACTTCTTATTAAAGGACGACGTTCCACACGTAACTATCAGGATCGAAATGTAAATTCTAAACTCATAGACAAACTGATCGAAGTTGCCTCACATGCACCAAGCGGCCATAACGATCGCCAACTGCTGTACACTCTGATTGACGATAAAGGGATTGTCTACGACCTGAGAGAAGAAGCCTTTGACGGAATTGAGAAGTTGATAAACGCTGGTGAACTTCCTGAAGGAATGGAGATGTTTGTCGACATCATGAACGTCTGGAAAGCAAGCGGCAAGGACATTCTTTTCAGAGGTGCGCCGCACATGTTGCTTGTCTCGGCAAGCAAAGAAAGTGCCTCTCCTCTCCACGATGCCATCATCGCCCTGTCTACCTTTGATCTCTATTGTGCCAGTCACGGAATTGGAACCATCTGGAACGGCCTGGCCACTCTCACGATCTCTGAACTCGTCCCCTCCCTGAGAACAAAACTGGGGATTCCGGAAGATCATGAAATCGGTTACGTCATGGGATTTGGCCTTCCTGCAATCAGATTTAAACGAACGATTAACAGAGGTGCCCCAAGAATAAATAAGATAAAATAAGCTCGGCTGCCTTATCTCCTGGCTCAAAAACAGCAATCGTGGTATACCTTGTATGTGGATTGCCACGATTTTGAGTATTCCAAAGTTTCCCGGAAGAAATCACACCGTCCTCCTATTTCCTCGCCAAACAGGGCTATTCTTCTTTTAAGCCTTATTGTTTTATCTGGATGTTTAAATTATCTACCAGGAGGTAATAATGTCAGCCACTTTGCAGCAAGGTGAAAACGTTCGACACAA
>JBFHIO010000157.1:0-5090 GCA_041596435.1 Desulforhopalus sp.
CGGGAGGAGTTTTCGAAATCATAGTCATCAATAATCAAACAGTCCGGGGAAAAGATGTCCTGATCCACCAGGTCATCAAAACGCTCGGCAAGCAGAGCTTTGGAGAAAGAACTCTCCTGAAAGGTCATGATCATGCGCTGCTTCATAATCGCAGGAATCTTTTCCATTTCCTCGCCACTGATGGTGCGCAGCAGATCGTCATACCAGGTACGGGTCTTTTCCACACCAGCCCCAATGGCAACATGCAGGACTTTCTTTCCCTGAAGCATATTGTCCAGAGCAAACTGTACCAGAATAGCAGTCTTCCCAAGACCGGCACGAGCAATAATCAGGCCGATGGAGGGGTCTTGTTTTGAGGCGCTGATATTCAGCGCCCGCAGGGGGGTTTTCTCGTTCAATTGATTTCCCATGAGTTCACCTCATTTATAATGGATAGCTCCCGCATAAAACTTCACCAGGTGGAGCAGCGGGAGACATATTCCTATAGTTTACTCCCTGACACAAAAAATATCAGGAATACCGTGTTCGAGCGGCAAAATCAGCCGTTCTTACGTTCTTCTTCATATTTCTTGATCAGTTCATCACCAACACTTTTCGGAACCGGCTTAAAGTTGGCAAATTCCATGGTGAACTCAGCCTTGCCCTGAGTAAGTGAACGCAGGGTAGTGGAATAACCGAACATCTCGGAGAGCGGAACCTCAGCCTCAATAACAGAATAGCTTCCCTCTTCGTTTGTCCCGATAATCATACCGCGACGCTGGTTGATGGAACCCATTACAGCACCCTGAAACTCATTGGGGCCTTCAACAGCAACCTTCATGATCGGTTCCATAATGGTCGGGCTGGCCTTCATGTAACCCTCACGGAAAGCCCCTACAGCTGCGAGCTGGAAGGCAACGTCGGAGGAGTCAACGGCATGGAAGGAACCGTCATTTATTGTGCAGCGGACACCGACAATCGGAGCACCGCAGAGCGCACCTTTTGCCATCGACTTGAGGAAACCTTTATCACAGGAGCTGATGAATTCACGGGGAATGGAACCACCGACGATCTTGTCAACAAACTCGTAGTCGCCTTCTTCCATCGGCTCCATAAAGCCGGCAACACGACCGAACTGACCAGAGCCACCAGTCTGTTTTTTGTGGGTGTAGTTAAAATCAGCACGCTGGCTGATAGTTTCACGATAGGCAACCTGCGGAGCACCAACCTCAACCTCAGCCTGGTATTCACGCTTCATCCGTTCAATATAAACCTCAAGATGCAGCTCGCCCATCCCGGAGATAATAGTCTCACCGGTCTCATGGTCAACGAAGGTTTTGAAGGTTGGGTCTTCCTTGGTAAAACGGTTCAAAGCCTTGGACATGTTGACCTGAGCCTTGTTATCCGCCGGAACAATGGCAAGAGAGATAACCGGCTCGGGAACATGCATGGAGGTCATGGAAACGTTCATCCCTTCAGCAGTGAAGGTATCACCAGAGGCGCAGTCAACACCGAACAGAGCGACGATGTCACCGGAACCGCATTCGTCGATCTCTTCCATCTCATCGGAATGCATCCGGCAGAGACGGCCAACACGAACCTTTTTCCCCGTACGGCTGTTGACCACGGTGTCGCCTTTGTGCAGTTCACCCTGATAGGTACGCACATAGGTCAACTGGCCATAACGGCCGTCTTCCAGTTTGAAGGCCAGCATAATAAGAGGATCTTCCGGGTTGTTGGAAACCTGGAACTCTTCCTCACCCTTGCTCAAGTCAAGAGCATTGTTGGTAACATCTGTCGGACAGGGCAGGAAAAGTTCGACAGCATCAAGCAGCAGCTGCACGCCCTTGTTTTTGTAAGCAGAGCCCATCATAACCGGGGTAAATTCAAGATCAATGGTACCCTTGCGGATAGCGCTGTAGATAAGTGCGGGGTCGATATTATCGTCCCCCTCAAGCAACGTTTCCATCAGATCTTCGGAGTACATGGAGACCTCTTCGAGCAGAGCCTCACGGCGCTCGGCAGCCTCATCGGCCAGCTCTGCAGGAATCTCTTCCATACGGATGTGTTCCCCGTTGTCACCGTCAAAATAGACCGCCTTCATAATAACGAGATCAATCATACCCTGGAGATTGCCTTCAAGACCAATAGGCATCTGCAGCAGGTGGGCGTTGAGGTCGAGTTTGTCCCGCAGCATGCCGGTAACCTTATAGGGGTTTGCACCGGTACGGTCACACTTGTTGATGAAGGCAATGCGGGGAACATTGTAGCGGGTCATCTGCCGATTAACGGTGATGGACTGGGACTGTACGCCCGCAACGGAGTCAAGAATCAGCACAGCGCCGTCGAGGACACGCAGCGCGCGCTCTACTTCCACGGTGAAGTCCACATGGCCCGGGGTGTCAATGATATTAATGTCGATATCTTTCCAGGTGCAGTGTGTCGCAGCAGACTGGATGGTGATACCACGCTCCCGCTCGAGTTCCATGGAGTCCATTGTTGCGCCGACACCATCTTTACCACGAACCTCATGGATGGCATGAATTCTGTTAGTATAGAAAAGAATCCGCTCTGTCAGGGTTGTTTTCCCTGAATCAATGTGAGCGCTGATCCCGATGTTACGTACTTTGGACAAATCCTTGTTCATCTGCTGACCTCTACAACGTTATTGGCCGGTGGCTCCGACCTCGCTTTTAGAAAGAAAAAGGGGGGGTTGAAAAATGAGAAATTCCATTCAGGTTCAAGATACAGCAAAAAAACTTCTCTACAAGTATCTATCTAATATTCCAGAGAAAAAACATTCGATTACTGCAAAGAAACTGATAGAAATATCAATTGTTCAAGGGTCCCGGAAGAGCCACAGCCTCCCTGCAACTCCCGCCTTACAACCAGTTATCCTCCCGCAACAGGGGAGAAATTTACGAAAAATAATCCTGCACCATAGACGATGGAGTGGCAAATTGCCAGCAAAAAAAGTGACCAGACCCTTTCACCTGCCGTCCCAGCCGAAGCGGACCAGATCAATACGGCCACTGGCATCAAATATAATACCTTCTTCTTCAAGAAGCTGACGCTGCCAGAGATGTCCTCCCGAACTGCGGGGAGAAATCCTGCCCTCCCTGTTTACAACACGATGCCAGGGAAGACTGTATTTTTCGGTGGCAGAAGAAAGGAGCCGCGAAACCTGCCTGGCCCCCCGGGGACTTCCAGCCAGAGCAGCGATATCACCATAAGTGGTGACCCGTCCTGCCGGAACGTTTTGAAGCAGGCCTATTGCCTGCAGAGAGAACTGCTGCATGAAAGACTCACATGGAACCTACGCCAGAAAAGAGGCCACACCGGGCTCAAGCTGCTCAGGCAACGGGGAACCTCCCCCCGCAACTCCGTTCTGCTGCCTTTCCCGGATGAAGCCGCGTTCTGAAGGGATTTTATTGTTTTTTCCTCGGCTTCCGACTTCTCTTTTGCTCTGGAACCCGCGCCGCAGCACTGCTTTTCCCCCGCGCCTTCTGAAGATTTTTCCCCTGCCGTCGAGGAGACTTTCCGTCTCTCGGTCGGGCAACCAGAGCGCCCTTCTGCTTTTCTTTGCGGGCGGTATCACGCTCCACAAAGATTTTTTCGCCGGTCTGGAAATCACACCCTGTAGCATACATCAGGGTGGACCATGTGGAGGGCGTCGGGGTGAAAATCTGCACCTGCTCTGGTGTCATTCCCAGCTTTTCATGGCAGAACACCCGGGTTTCTTCCATATCCCGCAGAGTACAGCCAGGATGTGCGGCAATAAAATAGTAAGTGAGAAACTGTTTCTTCCCGGCCTCTTTTGAGAGACGGTCAAACTCCTCCTTAAACTTCAGAAGTTCCTCAATATCGGGTTTCCCCATCAGTCGCAGCACTTTTTCGCTGGTATGCTCCGGAGCAAGTTTCAACTGGCCGGAAACATGATCTCGGCAAATCTTTCGAATATAGCGAGCCCCGTTTTTGTGATCGGCGAGGATGAGGTCCTGGCGAATTCCTGAACTGACAAAAACTTTTTTCACTCCTGCTATCGCCTCAACAGCGGCCAGCAGATCGAGCTGCACACCATGATCCGGTCGCAGAGATGGACAGATTGTCGGATAGAGACAGCGCCGGTCGGCACAGGCACCTTTTTTTAACTTTTTCTGGCACTCAAAACCATACATGTTGGCAGTAGGGCCACCGAGATCATGGATATATCCCTTGAAATCGGGCTGCGCTGCCATCAGCTTTGCCTCCTGAACAATCGACTCTTTGCTCCGGCTGCTCACCGTCCGCCCCTGGTGCACCGCTATCGCGCAGAAGTTACACTCGCCATAGCAGCCGTAATGCGAGGGGATGGAAAAGCGCAGAGTCTCCATTGCGCGCACCTCACCCTGTTGCGCATAGAAGGGATGCACCGCCCGTTCGTAATTGAGATCATGCAGCGCATCCATTTCCTCCTGCGTCGGGGGCAGAGGAGGTGTAGACAGAACCAGCCAGCGGTTGCCATATTTCTGACAGAGCGGTTCAGCAGTAATGGCGTCCATATTATTATAAAAGAGTTCAAAGCTGCGGGCGTATGCGGCCATGCTGCCCTGTGTTTCTTCAAAGGAAGGCAGCTCCAGTCCGCGCGGTTCGGCAAGAATCCGGGCCAGACCGCGAATTCCCTCAATCGACTGCCCGTCCCGCAGAGCGCAGGCGAGCTCCAGGACACTGTTGTGCCCCATGCCAAAGATGAGGTAATCCGCCTTGGCGTCAAGAAGAATGGAACGCCGTATTTTACGGCTGGTGGAGTCGTAGTGGGCAATGCGCCGCAGACTCGCCTCAATCCCGCCGAGAACAATGGGCACCGTACTCTTATTCCAGCGGCGAATGAGGTTGGTATAAGCGATCACTGCCCGGTCTGGTCGGCGGATATTGTCACCACCGGGGGTATAATCGTCTCTTTTCCGACGTTTACCGGAGGCGGTGTAGTTGGCGACCATAGAGTCCACCGCGCCACCAGTCACCCCCCAGAAGAGAGTTGGTTCGCCAAGGCGGGAGATATCTGCAGCGCTGTCAATATCTGGTTGAGCAATCACTGCCACCTTGAATCCATTCGCAGTGAGATGGTGGCC
>JBFHIO010000158.1:0-4989 GCA_041596435.1 Desulforhopalus sp.
TGTTTCAATTGGACGAGATAGCCGGAAACAAAGCGGGCAGCCAGACCAAAATGCCTGAGAATATTAACCAGCAGCCATGCGGAGTCCCGACAGGAGCCACTTCGAAGGTGCAGTGTTTGTTTACAGCTTTGCACATTGGGTTCCATGCGAATCAGGTATTTTATGTCATTGCTCAGTTTCGCATTCAAGTCCACCAGAAAATCAATTGTTCGCCGGGGAGTACA
Organism: Desulforhopalus sp.; assembly: GCA_041596435.1. Lineage (GTDB taxonomy): Bacteria > Desulfobacterota > Desulfobulbia > Desulfobulbales > Desulfocapsaceae > Desulforhopalus. Next base: position 225 of record JBFHIO010000158.1, read on the forward strand.
ATCAATTTCTTTAAGGTATTTTTTGAGCCTTTTGCCTGCCTCATTCTTTGCCAGATAAGGACTCAAATCCTCTTTAAGATTCTTTTCGTAGGTAAAGGGAAATTCTTCTGCATCTGGTTCGAGAAAATAATCAAAAGGATTGATAATGATCATATCTGCCACCAGATCTATCTCTACCTCAAACTTGTCCGTTTTTTCTGGAAAGACCAGACGACCCAGGTAATTGCTGAAAGGATCCTGCTGCCAGTTGATGAAATGCTCTGCGGGCGTCACCTTCATCGAGTAACTGAGGATAGGGGTCCGGCAATGAGGAGCCGGGCGCAGCCGTACTATCTGCGGGGCGAGATTAATGGCGCGGTCGTAACTGTAGGTTGTCTTATGGTTTATAGCGATATGAATTCCCACCGGTATTCCTTATAATATTAAGTTGTTGGGACATTATTCAGCTTCCCGGCCGAACAATGTGCAGAGTTGCATGAAGATTGACTGGCAACATGGAAATAAATGTATGAGAAGATTGAATCGCCAGTTTTTCGATCATCTTTTTCCTTACAGTCAAGAATTTATTCTCGGAGGTAAGTGCCGGGCTCCGATATCAAAATTATCCCCGGGGAAAGTTTTCTTCTGCGCCTCGAATATGAACGAAGTGCAGGGTTCTTCAAGGCTCCCGTGTTGTGCTTTCTTCAGGAAAATTATTTCGTGAAGGAACGTATCCCCATCAGGGGGGGGGAAGTCTCGGCTTTCTTTCCGCGTCCCGGGGGGCTCAGGATTGCATGTGCGTCTGCGATTGCTCATCGGTTGTCGTGGTAACCCTGGGTTCGATATTAAAAAACGTTGAGCTGATTGTTCCTCCCATCGTGTTAAAACGACGCTGCAGATTGTCGAGAAACTCATGGAGACCGGAATCAATGACCTCGTCAATATCCGTATACTCAAGGTCCGCCTTGAGTCTACCCAGGTGCTTTTCGGCGCTGTTGGTGACCGAACCCTGTGGCGTCCCGGAAATGCGGTGCAGATAGACCTGTGCTCTGGCGATACAATAGTAAATAGAGCGAGGAAAATTTTTGTCAAAAATTAAAAAATTAGCAACATTTCGAGGGATTATATTATGAAACTCTTTTCGGTACATTTCAAAGGCACTGGCCGAGCGAAGCACCGATATCCATTGAATGTTATCGATGGGGGTGTTCACTAAATCTGCCTGCGGGAGCAACATGAAATACTTGACATCCAGGATTCGAGATGTTTTGTCCGCCCGTTCGATCATCACGCCGATCCTTGCAAAATTCCATGCCTCGCCGTGACTCATTGTGCTGTCCAGCAGACCGGTGAACAGATGGCTGCGCATTTTAATAATATTGTAAAACCGATCAGGATCCTGCAGGGCCATCTTGATACTTTCTTCCTTCATCAGTTCCAGGTAGAAATTATTAAGATGTTCCCACATTTCCGAGGAAATGATCTCGCGAATGGAACGGGCGTTTTCTCGGGCAGCAGCCACACAACTGAGAATGGAGTTGGGATATGTTCGATCAAAGGTTAAAAACCAGAGAACAGCTTCCTGGTTGTAGTCAGTTTCGTTTTTGTCAAACAGATCCTGATCTCCGGTAGTCATTACCAGCGGTAACCAGTGTTGAGTATTTCCCGAAGGCATATCCAGCAGTAAATTGAGATTGACTCCGATAAAGCGCGCTACATTTTCTGCACGTTCGATATATCGGCACATCCAGTAAATTGAATTGGCAACACGACTCAGCATTCCCTTTCTCCTCTGATTAATGTGGTAACAGAACCCAGGTATCTTTACTTCCGCCACCCTGAGATGAGTTGACTACAAGCGATCCTTTCTTTAATGCGACCCGGGTCAGGCCACCCGGCTGCACGTAAATATCCCTGCCAAAGAGGACATAGGGTCGCAGGTCCACATGACGCCCTTCGATGCGATTGCCGACAATGGTTGGTACCCGGGACAGTGAAAGGGTTGGCTGGGCAATATAATTACGAGGGTTGTCTATAATCAGCCTGGCAAACTGTTCCCGCTCTGTTTTCGTGCTGTGTGGTCCGATCAACATGCCGTAGCCGCCGGACTCATTGGCTGCTTTAACCACCAGCTCTTCCAGGTGGTCAAGAACGTAGGCCCGGTCTTTATCTTCTCGACAAATATAGGTGGGTACGTTGGGCAGAATAGGCTCTTCACCGGTATAATATTTTATAATCTCAGGCACATAGGCATAGATAACCTTGTCGTCGGCAATGCCGGTACCCGGGGCATTGGCCATGGCAATCCGTCCTTTCTTATACACATCAATCAGACCTTTAACGCCGAGGAGTGAATCCGGTCGGAAGACAGCAGGGTCAATAAAATCATCGTCAATGCGCCGGTAGAGCACATCAATACGCTTCAGTCCCCTGGTGGTCAGCATATGGACAAACCCGTCAGATACCACGAGGTCGCGTCCCTCGACCAGCTCTACGCCCATTTGTTGCGATAAAAAGGAGTGCTCAAAATACGCGCTGTTGTACATGCCTGGAGTAAGTATCCCGATAGTTGGCGACTGGATCTCATCTGGTGCCAGGTATTCAAGCATCTGCAATAATTTACCAGGATAATGGTCTACCTGTCGCACTCGGGACTCTTCAAAAAGCTGCGGGAAGGTACGCTTTAAGACCTGGCGATTCTCCAGCACATACGAAACTCCGGAAGGGCAGCGCAGATTGTCTTCCAGCACGTAAAAACAACCGTCGCCGCCTCGGACCAGATCTGTGCCCGTTACATGGCACCATATTCCGCGGGGCGGAGTAAATCCCTCGCATTCTTTTCGATATGTCTTGCTGCTGAGAATCAGATCTTCAGGGACAATTTTGTCTTTTAAGATTTTTTTGTCGTTATAGACATCCTGGATAAATTCATTCAGGGCAAAGATCCGCTGTTTGAGGCCAGCTTCAATCTGCTCCCATTCATGACTGGGAATAATGCGCGGGATCAGATCAAAGGGGAAAATCTTTTCAGCCCCTTCATTCTGGCCATACACGTTAAAGGTGATGCCCATTTTGAGGAGCAGGGCCTCCGCAGCTTTCTGGCGAAGGATCAGATCTCCTTCCGGCAATGAGTTTATCTTTTCCACCAGCAACTCAACTCCGGGCCTGGGAAGTCCTTTTTCGTCAATCAGTTCATCATAAAAGTCTTCATGGTCATCATTTTTAAATATTTCCATCAAACCTTTCCTTTTGAAGTGTGATAAATTCTTTATACTTCATGTCGCTCTACCATTGCCTGCGGTGGCTCATCGTCTATTCGTTTTACACTGACTTTCTGCTGTGTCGGATATGCCGCAGGTCCAAACTGATTATAAACAGCAACATCTGCAGCATCACGACCATAACCAAGAACAACATATCCACCTTTCACTTCGATCTGAGTCGCGTCGAAGGTGTACCACCGCCCGGCGAGGTACGCCTCGAACCAGGCATGCAGATCCATGGGCTGCAGACCATAAAGATAGCCAACGACCATCCGTGCGGGAATGCTTAAACTGCGGCAGAGTGCTATTGCGAGGTGGGAGAGATCACGACAGACACCCCATTTTCGAGAGTTGACTTCTGTCGCTGAGACGGGGCTGTCATCCCCGCGTGATTCAAAACGTATATTATTGCGAACCCAGGCCTCGATGGCCGCAACTTGATTGTAGCCAGGCAGTTGTCCTTCCGTAATGGCAGTGGCCATCTGACCAAAATGTTCTGTCTCACAGTAGCGACTGGGAAGCAGATAAAGAAGCACCTCGTCGGGCAGATTCTGAATCTCGACAAAAGGAGCGTCTCTGGCCCGATCGACACTGTCGGCCAGAATTATTTCAGCACCGGTATGTATAGAAAAAATCCCTGCCGGAGCGATTAAGCGCTGGCACAGGTTACCAAACGTATCGGTAAATTCGGAGACTGCTTCTCTTGGTATGATGGTGTATTTTTCACTGACGATCCATTGCTGCGCACCGCTGCGTGGTCGCAGCATGAGCACAAATGGCGTCGGCACCGTAATTTCAAACGTTAAATCACACGTTGTATATAAGTGCATCTTCCTTCCCTCCCATTCGGGACTGCCTGGTAATACACTTGTCTGTTTGTCTGGTGTCGCACTCTCCGAGCACGATCCTGTTTCTTTTTTTCTGAATAATTATCTAAAGCAACATTCGTGCCAAAGACAATAAAAAACATTATATCACTTGTTGTGGCGTATACCACATCGAATATTTACAGAGGAGGTGTAATCAATATGCAACTTTGTAAGCATTTTCCAATTAAAGAACAAAAATGTAACGCAGGCGGAGATCATCACAGATGCTCTTTCTAACAGGGCGACGTCTGGGAGGGAGGAGCAATAGATTGGACGACGAGTGATAAAAACTGCAGGCAATCAACAAGAGTGCCATCACTCATTTGTCCACCTGTAACATCGTCGGCCGCATTTATGGAGTTTGGTGAAAATCAAGGATAAATGGGATGGAAGAAGGGTGCGAAGTGGCTGGAACCGTAACGATAATCGCACCTGTTTGGACAAAGTTTTCTTTGTGTTCTGCTATAGCGACGAAAATAAACATTCGACTGGAAAAATGCTGAAGCTGAACAATATAACAGCAGCGCATTCATGGGGATTTCCCTGTCTCTATCTTCGCAGGCAAAAAGCAGTTACCAATGGACATTCATGTCTTTGAATTCTCTCTGAATATCAATAACCTTTGATTCTTCATTGATTAAGACATTAACGCAA
>JBFHIO010000159.1:0-4979 GCA_041596435.1 Desulforhopalus sp.
CGACAAAAAGCCCGAGGGAGATGAACAGCGTCATGCGGGCTATCTGCCAGAATACGTGGGCGAGGGCCGGGAAGAATTCCATGTCAGGCGAGGGGTTCCCCGTCATGGGCGGAACGCACCAGCATGGTGGAGAAGTAGTGCAGTTTCTCACTTTTTGCTTTACGGATGTCATGCCATATTCGCTGATCCGGCAGACTGGCGCGTTCCACCAGCACGGTATGGTCAATCAGGCCGAGTTCTTCTATGAGGGGAATAAGCCGGTCAAGGGCCTGTCCAACCTTCATGAATGCGGCAGCTTCGGCATGGCAGAGCAGCTCTTTAATCTTTTCATTTTCAAAGGTGGCGGGGATTATCACCAGCCGATCATCCCCGAGGCAGAGGGGGAGCTGCGCCTCTGCGGCGGTGGCGGCAATGGCCGGAACGCCGGGAATAATGTTGATGGTGAAGGGGGAGCCGAAGGCCTGCAGGGTCTCGCAGACGTAGAGGGCTGTGGAGTATATTCCCGGGTCTCCAAGGGTTGGCATGACCACGTCATGTCCGGCCTCAAGATGTTCCATAATGGCTTTCGCGCCATTTTCCCAGGCTGCTTTTACCTCTGGCTTAATGGCTTCGCCCCGGTGTACCTTCTGCATGGGAAAATGATGGTTGAGGATCTCCTTGTCAGCAGGTGAGACTACCGCTGAGGCAATGTCGAAGGCAATTGATTTTCTGGTATCTTTAAATGCCGAGGGGATAAACCAGACGGGGCATTTTTCAAGGGTCTCTGCTCCCTTGAGGGTGAGTAGTTTGGGATCTCCAGGACCTGCACCAACAACGTAGAATGTTCCTTTCATAATAAAATCAGTCTCATAAAAGTTGATTGATCTTGTCTGGCGGGCAAAAAAATCCCCGAACCAGTGACGCTCGATTCGGGGTGTCCCTTTCACCTGAAATCTATGCAAAGTGCTGTCGCCATCCCTTGCCGCGGGAGAACTCTGGCTCGGCTTTTTCAGGCAGGTTTTCTGGCTTCCGGATCGTTCTACTGTCCATCCCTTCCCAAATCGCGCGAAGACGTGCGGTTCAGTGGTTTTGATGGAGTTTGTCCCCGGTTACAGCGACGGGCCCGCTCCGGTTTTGCACCGGATTCCCTTTTATCTCATGGGAACCTTGAAGAACCAGTCTTTCGCCCATCTTCTTCGTTACAGTTAAAAATTTATCCTCGGGATATCAATTATATGCCTGCGGTAAATTTTCTCCTGTGCCTTGAATATGAACGAAATACAAGATTCTTCAAGGTACCCTCATAACGTAAAGCACCTGAAGGTATGAAGAAATACTGCATTCTTGTGGAACTTGCAAGAACCGTACAGGGGGTGCCTGTCAGCGAAGGATTGCCTTCGCCTTGTGAAAACCAGCTTTTGCCGTGGCGTTGGGCAGCAGCGCCGAGTGTTTTCCCATAACGACACCTGGACTGGTGACGGAATTGCATCCGGTTTGAGCCCCGTCGCCGAGGATGGCGCCGAGTTTACGGCGACCGGTATCAACGAGTTTACCGTCCACTCTGATGGAGACGTTGCCGGGAAGGAAGCGCAGATTGGCGAATTTGGTGCCTGCACCGAGGTTGGCATTGCCGCCGAGAATGGAATCGCCAAGGTAGGCAAAATGGCCTGCTTTGGCATCGTTGAGGAAAATGCTGTGTTTGATTTCAGTGGCGTGGCCGAGGACGCAGCGTTTCCCGGCAAGGCAATACCCCCGCAGGTAGGCCGCCTGGCGCACTTCGCAGCAGTCGCCGATAATGTTCATCCCCTTTAACAGCGCACCACTCTCCACCAGCACCCCTTTACCGATGGAAAGCTGTTTTGAAAGGAAGATGGCACCGGCCATCAGTATCGAGGCTCCAGGCATTTCGCTGCCGTTTTTTGACACCTTGAGCCTGCCTTTTGTAACATCCTCAAAAATAATATCGAGGCCGTCTGCCGAAAGGCATGCACCATTGTACAAGACCAGTGTTTCATTGAGTGGCGCCCCTGTTGGAATGGGACTCTCCGGCCAGGCAAGACTGTTCATATATTCTTTGAGGTCGTTGAGAGGCTGCCAGGGTTCGCCGTCCGGCTGAAACAGGCTGGCATGTTCAAAGTCTGAGGTGTCAAACAGATCTGCAATTTTCATGAGTATTCTCCCGGTTAAAAGTCTCGAAATTTTGAATGGTGATCGAGTCTGGACAAAAAAAGATTCTCCTGCAAAAGAAAAATCAGGTGTGATGACCCTGAAAACGGGCATTTAGCGGATCTGTATCAACGCTGCCCGTGCTTGACTTCATCTTTTCCCGTGTTTATAAGATACCGTTGGTTTAATACATTGAGTCAGCAGACGTCGCAAGGGCGTTTTTAAGATATATATTCGGAGGTTTTTTGACGTGGAATTTAACGATTCATTAAGTATTGGCATGGACGACTTCACCAGCAACGAAGACCTGGAAATCCCTGATCTGCTGCCGATGATGGCAGTGCGGGATGTGGTGGTGTTCAATTATATGATCATTCCCCTCTTTGTCGGCCGGACCAGTTCTATTGAGGCGGTGAATGCAGCCATGGAAGGCGATAAGCTGTTGATGCTTGTCGCACAAAAGGATGCCTCAAAAGATGATCCATCCACTGATGACATTTACGATGTGGGTATGGTCTGCATGATCATGCGGACCCTCAAACTTCCGGACGGCCGTCTGAAGGTGCTCGTGCAGGCGATGGCGAAAGTTCGCATCACTGAATATGAGAGTACCACCCCCTACTTCAAGGTGGCGGTTGAGGTGCTGGAAGACGGGGAAAGCGGGGAAGTTACCGTGGAAGTTGAGGCGATGATGCGCAACGTCCGCGAACAGACTGAAAAGATCATGTCACTGCGTGGCATCCTCTCTGCTGACCTGATGATGATCATCAACAATATCGAGGAACCCGGCCGCCTTGCTGATCTCGTGGGGTCCAATCTGCGTTTGAAGGTGGACGAATCACAGCGGATCCTTGAAGAGACCAATCCTGTACTTCGACTCAGCCTGGTCAACGAGCTGTTGACCAAAGAGCTTGAGGTGAGCACGGTGCAGGCGCGTATCCAGAGTGAAGCGCGAGAGGAGATGGGTAAGTCTCAGCGGGAATATTACCTGCGCGAGCAACTCCATGCCCTGCAGAAAGAGCTCGGTGATACTGACGATCGCAGTATGGAGATCGAAGAGCTCCAGGCCCGGCTGAAAAAGAAAAAGATGCCGAAGTATGTGCGCAAAGAAGCCCGGCGTCAGCTGGAGCGCATGGACATGATGCACCCCGACTCTTCGGAGGCGACTATCATTCGTATCTATCTCGACTGGATTCTTGATCTGCCGTGGAAGAAGAGCACGAAGGATATTCTTGATCTTGCCCATGCCCGCGAGGTTCTGGACCAGGATCACTACGGCCTTGAGAAAATCAAGGAGCGTATTCTCGAATATCTCGCTGTACGCAAGCTGAATAAATCGACCAAGGGACCTATCCTTTGTTTCGTTGGCCCTCCAGGGGTTGGTAAAACCTCTCTGGGCAAGTCTGTGGCTCGTGCAATGGGACGAAAATTCTACCGCATGTCTCTTGGTGGAATGCGTGATGAGGCGGAAATTCGCGGTCATCGCCGTACATATATTGGAGCTATGCCGGGGCGTATCGTCCAGGCATTGAAAGTTACCGGTTCCAATAATCCGATTCTCATGATGGATGAAATTGACAAGGTGGGCTCCGATTATCGTGGCGATCCCTCTTCAGCGCTTCTTGAGGTTCTCGACCCGGAACAGAATTCCGAGTTTAGTGACCACTATATGAATATGCCGATCGACCTGAGCAAGGTGATGTTTATTACCACCGCCAACATGAGTGATACCATTCCCAGTCCGCTGCTTGACCGTATGGAGGTTATTCGTCTCTCCGGGTATACCCTTGAGGAGAAGGTTGTTATCGCGCGGCGCTACCTGCTGCCGCGACAGATTAAGCAGAATGGGCTCAAAGAATCCCAGCTGAAGATGAGTGATGACACTATTGAATATGTTATTACCCACTACACGGCTGAGGCAGGGTTGCGTAACCTTGAGAGGGAAATCAGCTCGGTCTGCCGTAAGATTGCGCGTAAGGTGGCAGAAGGCGGCCGTGGACCCTACACCGTATCAAAACGGAATGTAGAAAAGTATCTCGGCCCGCCGAAGACCATTCCCGAATCCGAGCTGGAACGCCTTGAGCAACCCGGTCTGGTTACCGGTCTGGCGTGGACGGAGATTGGCGGAGAGATTTTGGAGATTGAAGTCAACATCATGCCCGGCAAGGGGAAACTTACCCTCACCGGACAGCTTGGAGATGTGATGAAGGAATCTGCCCAGGCAGCGCTGACCTATTGCCGCAGTCGGACGGAAGATCTCGGCCTTGATGCGGACGGCAGCTATTTTGAAAAGCATGATTTTCATATTCATGTGCCGGCCGGGGCAATCCCCAAAGATGGACCTTCTGCCGGGATAACCCTCGCCACCGCACTCTATTCGGCTATTACCAATAAAAAAGTGCGCAGACATCTCGCCATGACTGGTGAGATAACCCTGCGGGGACGGGTGCTGCCTATCGGAGGATTGAAAGAGAAGGCTCTGGCTGCTCTCCGGGTGGATATCAATAAGATTATTATTCCCGAGCAGAACAAAAAAGACCTCATAGAGATTCCGGAAGAGCTCCGTAATCAAATCACTTTTTATCCAGTGAAGGATATGGATGAAGTGGTGAAAATAGCCCTTGGCGGAAAGAAATAAAAGACCTGTATGACGTCGCAGCACACGCACAAAAAAGCTGGCCATGACCACACGAAGCGCGCACCCGTGAAACGGGCGTCGCGCCTTCGTGTTTTTGCCTTCAGCATGATTTTGTTCCTTGTCCTGTTGCTTATGGCCGGGGTGGGGGCATGTCTGTGGTTCTATAACTATGCATGGACACCTGGCCCGAAGATGA
>JBFHIO010000160.1:0-4961 GCA_041596435.1 Desulforhopalus sp.
CCCTTGAGCAGATAATGCACCAGTGGATTTTCATCCAGTCCGTCTGGAAAGTAACGCAGCAGATACCAGGCTGTATCAAATGCAGGAGTCGGCGAAGGCAGAAGCGTCCACCCCTTCTCCCGCAGCTCACCGCTGCGCAGGAAGTCATCTCCACTCATCCGGGCAAACTGTCGAAACAGCTGTGCCCCTGCCACTGCTGGCGGACCACCATTACTCCGGGAGAGGAAAACCGGCGTGTAAATGCCCGCACGACGGATAATCCGACAATTCCGGCTGGTGAGCAGAGTGAGAGCCATTGCTGCTCTGGAGCGCAGATTCTTAAAGAGCACGGTCACCTCCAGGTCTCCAGCCATCAGGGAGCTCAACGCCACTTGGGATAACAATGATCCCGTCGTGAATTGAATAGAGGTCGTAATCACCCTCTTCCTGTCCTTCTGGAGAAATGATTACCCCATTACCTATCCGGCAGTTCTTGTCGATGATGGCATTTTCGATACGGCAGTCCCGGCCTATACCTGGAGGGAGGCTGTCACCGAAGATCTCATCTTCAAAAAAATCAACTCCGAGCAGTACCGAATTACTGATCTTTGTCCCCTCCTGCACCACAAGCCGCAGTCCAATCACCGAATTTTTAATCTCCGCATTACGAACCTGCACCCCTTCCGAAAAAATAACCCTGTCCAGCGTGGAGTTGATCACCTTCGCTGGCGGAAGAAACCGTGGACGGGTAAAAATGCGGCTGTCATTGACATAAAAAGAGAAGGGGGGATTCTCCTGACAGAGCTCAAGATTAGTGCGCCAGAAGGAACGAATCGTACCGATATCTTTCCAGTAATCATTAAAGACATAGCTGCAGACACGATGCGTATCCAGTGCATGGGGAATAATATCGCGCCCAAAGTCATTCTGAGTCTCATCAAGCAGCAATTCCTTTAACGCCTCAAAGTTGAAGACATAAATCCCCATACTGGCAAGAAACTTCTCCGGATCATCCGGAGAGGCAAATTGGCGGGTAAGCTCCTCTGGAGCAGGTTTTTCGATAAAGCGATCAATAACGCTGTCTGCACGGGCATGGAGAATACCAAAGTCTGTGGCATCTTCTCGCGCAACCGGGGTAGTACAAACGGTGACATCTGCGGCACTGTAGATATGACTGCGGAGAAGAGTTCGAAAGTCCATACGGAAGAGATGATCCCCGGCAAGGATAAGGACATACTCGGGCTTTGAGCGGAGGAAATGGACCATGGTCTGCCGGACGGCATCCGCCGTTCCCTGAAACCAGTCACCGGACTCCGGAGTCTGTTCCGCCGCAAGCAGGTGGACAAATCCCTCGGAGAACTGGTCAAACTGATAGGTTGCCTGGACGTGTCTGTGCAGGGAAGCACTGTTATACTGGGTGAGGAGAAAAATACGGAAAATCTTACTGTTGATGCAATTGCTGATAGGAATATCTACAAGGCGATATTTCCCGGCGAGGGGCACAGCCGGTTTAGCCCGATTACGGGTCAACGGCTTCAGCCGACTCCCGGTACCTCCTCCCAATACGACTGCAAGGACATTCATATTCAGCTCGTCATAATAAAGGTTATCCCGCTGGTAGTGACGTGTCCCCTTTGAGGTCGCCAGTCTTCACTTCTCGAAAAATATCCCGTTTCCAGCAGGAACGCAAGAAGAGCAGAGAAGATTCTCTCCCTCCGGCTAAAACATTTCGCCAGAAGGATCATTCTCTTTTATCGCAGAACTGCATGAGAACCCTCCTGAAAATTCTCTTTACTCGATGACTGTTGCATACTATTTTAGGCAGAAAAGATCTGGCTGGAACAACAAAGACTTGCAAGGACCTCTCCCTGGAGAGGCACCACTTAATAAAGAAGATGGCAGCCTATGTTTACTGTTGACGAGATACTTGAACAGCATTATCCGGCCCTGAAAAAAAAGCCCCTGCTCTCATCGATTCTCCGTCCTCTGCTGCGTCACATTCTCCACGAAAAGGTGTTTACTTCTTTCGCCCGGGACTTTCCCTGGCTGCAGGGCATCGAATTTGTGGAAGGCGTGCTTGACTACTTTGGTTTCAGTTACTCTGTGGATGATCGTCAACGGGAAAATATCCCCGCTTCAGGCAAGGTGGTCATCATCGCCAACCACCCCATCGGTTCTCTGGACGGACTTGCTCTACTGCAGTTGATTTACGGAATTCGCACCGATGTGAAGATTGTCGCCAATGACATGCTGATGGCCCTGAAACCGTTACAGGCCCTCCTGCTGCCTGTAGACAACATGCACGGCAGAAGTCGTAAACAGGCCCTGCAGAATATCTCTGACTCTCTTAACAACGACCACGCAGTGATCTTTTTCCCCGCCGGTGAAGTATCCCGGCTGCAAACCCGGGGAATTATTGACGGGCCCTGGCACAGCGGGTTCCTCAAATTGGCCGGCCGAACTCACAGCCCAATTCTGCCAATTCATATTGCCGGCCATAATTCCGCACTCTTCTATGCCACGTCTGTGATCGCAAAACCCCTCTCCACCCTCATGCTGGCAGGTGAGATGATCAAGCAGCGTAACAAGCGGATCAGGCTCACCATCGGCGCCATTATCTCAAACGAAACCCACTCTTCTCTCGACCTGCCCCGTGCTGAAGTGTGCGAACTGCTGCGCAAACACCTCTATCGCATCGGCCGCAACCAGAAAGGAATCCTGAAGACAGAGAATGCGGTAGCGAGAGGAGAAAGAAAATCAGAGATGAAGAACGCCATCGGCGACGGTGAGCTGCTTGGCTGCACTCCAGATGGAAAAAAGATCTACCTTTTCCTGCCGAATGGGCCCTCCCCGCTGATGCGGGAGGTGGGACGCCTGCGGGAAGAGACCTTTCGCGCAGCAGGTGAAGGGACCGGAATGCGCCGTGATATCGATAAATTTGATCAGTACTACCAGCACCTTATTCTCTGGGATGAAAATGACCTTGAGATTGCCGGAGCCTATCGTTTTGTAAACTCGGCAAAGGTCCGTCAGGAGCGGGGAATCAAAGGCCTCTACAGTGCAACTCTCTTTGAGTATGAGGAGAAACACTCCTGGTTTCTTGATTCCGGGGTGGAACTCGGCCGCAGTTTCGTTCAGCAACGCTACCGGGGCAAGCGCAGCCTCGACTACCTCTGGTATGGAATCGGTGCGTGGCTGCGTAAAAACCCGCAGACACGCTATCTCTTTGGTCCGGTAAGCATTTCCAACTCCATGCCGGTACTGGCCCGCGACTTGATGGTTTATTTCTATTGCCTTTACTTCAAAGGTTCCGCTGAAGAAAGCTGTTCAAAAATCCCCTTCCGCTACAAAGCCAGCATGGCCGCACTGGAGAAAGAATTTACCGGCGACAACTACCGTGCAGACTTCACCCGCCTCAAGGCTCTGCTTGCCAATCTCGGCACCGCTGTTCCACCACTCTACAAGCAATATACCGAATTGTGTGACCCCGGCGGAGCACTTTTTCTCGACTTCAACGTCGATCCTGGCTTCGGGAACTGCGTTGACGGCCTCGTGATTATTGATACTGCCCGTATTAAAGAGAAAAAGAAAAAACGTTATATTGACACTTCAACCTTCCTGCAATAATTCCGACAGACCTGCAAAAAGAGGATTCAACAAAATTTCTTTTTCAAGGTGTTCTACCTGCAGCCCCCCCCTTCAACCTGCACTTATGCATGGTTCCTTTTAGATTAACCGCCCCTGTGAACAAAGCGTACTCTCCAGTGTCGCACAGCGATGTCCCCCTTCCCTGCCCAGGACAGGTATCACCAGAGACAATATCCAGCTGCTGAAACAGGGACAAAATTTTGCAGGAAGCGGGAAAAGGAGACCTCAGGACTCCTTTTTCAAGGTTCCCTCCACCATTATTCTGGTATAATGCGCCCATGAAAAATCGATTGCAACTGCCCGACATAATAAACATGGAATACCTGTTTCATGAAGACAGGGAAAAAGCCCCCGCCGCCCTGCATAAAAGGGATCGTGAGATCTGTCTTACCCTCGAAAAGGAGCGGCTGAAGGGTCTTCCCCTTTCACAGACGACGAAACTCTTCGGCTGGATTCAGGCCCGGATAAAGCAGGAATTTCCCTCTGACGACAGCCGCAACCCCGGTGAAATTTTCACCGACACACTGCACTTTGCATCCCTTGCAGCTGTCGCGCTGGGTATTCTGTTCGGGACGCTGGCCGGACTTGCCTTTTTTTCCTATACGGGCAAAACGCCGGTAAACGTCTTTCAATTCCTCCTCCTCTTCATCGGAACCCAGCTGCTGCTGATTCTACTGCGGTTCTCCTCTTTTCTGCTGCACAGGGTGCTTCCTCAGTTTCGTCTGCCCGGGTTCTACAATCTTTTGCTTGAACGCAGCTTCAGCAGCTTTGCCCACTGGCTGCGCCGGAGATGGCTGTCACGTATGAGCACCGGCCGGCAGAACAGCATCAACCAGGCCTTCGCCCTTACCCGGGTGCAGGGCGGACGCTACGGGCACCTCTTCTATTGGCTTTTCTTCTGTCTCACCCAGCTTTTCGGCTTCACCTTCAATATCGCCCTGCTCGCCGTCACCCTGATTAAAATCACCACCAGCGACCTCGCCTTCGGCTGGCAGTCTACCGTTCAGTTCAGTGACGCGGCAGTCCACGGTATTGTGCAGGCCCTTGCCCTGCCCTGGTCCTGGCTGCTCGGCAGCAACGCGGCTCCGGGCCTTGATGCGATTGCCGGCAGCCGCATCATCCTCAAAGATGGTATCTATCACCTCGTTACTGCAGATCTCACTTCGTGGTGGCCGTTCCTCGTGATGTGTCTCCTCGTTTATGGCGTACTCACCCGTCTCGCCTTTCTCCTTTTCGGAAAGTGGCGCAACAATGCCGCACTGGACAACCTGCCGATCAACAGCCCGCAATGCAAAGGTCTGCTCCGCCGTATGGAAACCCCGCTGGTCACCACG
>JBFHIO010000161.1:0-4941 GCA_041596435.1 Desulforhopalus sp.
ATTGGTGAGGCCGCCGAGCACTCCGGCACACAGTCCGAAGACCACCTTCGCCAGCTGCGGATGTTCTGTTGTCAGGTGTATCCGTATATCAATCTTATCAAGCCCGAGGTAGACGAAGATCGCCGCGGCAAGAAAAAGCTTAAAAATGTCACTGTCGCTGTGGAGCAGCAGCTGCGTACCGATGGCACTGCCTGTCATCGCCAGCAGAGCGAGGGGGAGAAAGCTCCGCAGTGCTTCCCGGAAATGCCCTTCGCTGACAATGCTTACCAGGTTGATCGCCAGGGTGGGGATCAGGGTGAGGGCAATGGCCGTCTGCAGATCAAAAAAGAGGGCAAACAGTGGTGTTGCCACCATCGGAAAACCAAAACCGATGGTCCCGTGAACCAGCGCGGCAAAGAAGGCAAAAAAGGCAATTATAACAAAAAAGGAGAGGTTCGGCTGCACGAACATCATCGTGTTTATTCCCCGCTCCACTCTGCAGCAGAGATAAAACCGCCGAGGGAGTCGGCGCTTTTCACCGCATCCACAATGGCGGCAGCGGTTACATCGGCGGCAGCTGCACCGATAAGATTTACCTCTGCGGGGGTGGCGGTGATCTCCTCCTGAGCTGTTGATACCGCAAAGAGGGTGTCGCCGTCATACATTGTGTGGGAGGGAAATATCGCCCGGGCCATCCCGTCGTGAGCCATCTGTGCGACTTTGTTCAGCTGAGTTTTACTCAGGGCGACATCCGTGATTATTACTCCAATGGTAGTGTTCTTTCCGGAAAATCCATGAACCTCTTTTCTGCCGGAGAGGAGATCAAGAGTCGGGGTCCAGGAGCCCTTTTCTGCGTTGCGCACTCCGGCAATAATTTCCCCTTTGCTATTGCGGACTTCGCCAAAGGAGTTGACCGCTATGAGGGCACCAATTTTTTCTCCGCCGGGGAGGGTAAGCAGGGCTGAACCGATGCCGCCTTTCGTTGCTTTCTCCATCCCCCCCGCCTTGCCTGTGGTCGCACCGGTTCCAGCTCCGACATTCCCGGAGGCAACTGGCTCGGAATTTGCCATTATACAGCTCTCGTATCCCCATTCCGCAGTGGGGCGAACGTGATAATTCCCGACACTTAAATCAAAAAGCACCGCTGCCGGGACAATCGGCACTGCCATATCTTTGCCCACGGGGAAGCCGAGACCCTGTTCTTCGAGACACCTCATAACACCTGATGCCGCGTCGAGTCCCCAGGCGCTGCCGCCCGAGAGCACAAGAGCATTGATGCGATGCACAAGGTTGACCGGATCAAGGAGGTCGGTTTCCCGCGTCCCTGGGGCTGAGCCCCGAACGTCTGCGGCCGCGATGGCGCCCCGCCCCGCAAAACGGATAACAGTGACTCCCGTCATGGCCTGCAGATCACTTTTTTGTCCGACCTGTACCCCTTCAATTGCTGTAATGGTGTTATTCTCCACCCTTTTTTCTCCTGAGAATGCGGGTATTGCCAAAGCTCCCAGAGCCAGAGTCGTACCGAGGAGCAGTGTTATTTTTTTCATGGGAAAGCCCTCCCTGTGTAAAGTGAAAACTTTTGGGAATATCGAATAATCGGCCATTTTCTTCGTTACAGTCAAAAATTTCTCCTGTCCCTCGAGGATGAACGGAATACAAGCTGTTTTAAGGTCCCTTTTGCCCGATTCTGTGTAGTACCCAATACAAAAAAAATACTAAACTCTGAAATATAGTGTTTTTCAACGGTTTACGAGAGAATAGTTTTTGCCGGACTTGTTTTCGAAACGCTGTAAAGAGTGAGGAGGGAACACATAAATTTGAGAGCTTTCCTTTTCAGAATCTCAAGGTTGCTTATAGTTTGAAGAATGCAGCCGAAGAAGAACCCTCTAAAAAACAAAGGAGATTTCCCATGAAACAGACAACACTTATTCTTGGCGCGGTAGCCCTGCTTACCCTCGGCGGGTGTACTCAGGAGACCCAGAACAAGATTGGCCGTTCCATTCAAAACTGGACGGGCACCAACGGTGTCCTTGAAGTCTATTCCGGTGGCAAACTGATGAAGCGTATTATGAAGGTTGACAAGATCTCTACCGCTACAGAAACGGGCGGCAAGCTTTCCCGTGCCTATCGCTACGGCTACGGCAAGCTCGATAGTAACTTGAATGGGCAGATTGATTCCGATGAGAAGAGAGTTTATTTTGAGTTCAGTGACTACTCGACACAGTACCTCTTCTATTCTGATCCTGAATAAGAAGGTTCCGATCGAGACAGAGTTTATGGCCGTGACACTCTTTGTGAGTGCCACGGTCTTTTTTTTTAGCTGTTTTTCCTCTCTTTCCGCTGCAGAATCTCTCCCTCCCGCGCCCGTAGAATTTCTTTGCAGGTGCGCACCCCGTTCGGATCGCGATAGGGCACTCCGCGCAGGGTTCCCATGAGAAAGACATCTCTTTCTGGCAGTGCGCCCACTGCTTCTCCCCCCGGCAGTGCTGCAAGGGTTCCGCCCCGGTCCCGGCCGAAGGCCGCTGTTTCTCCCACAGCAAAACCTGCTTCGGCCAGTCCGGAGCGTACTGGAATTGCCGCGCTGTAGGTGAGCAGGGTTCCGTCGGTGGTGAGCAGCGGGTGGAGGTGGCGGAAGAAGTCCACCGTCCACAGTTCGCTGTTTTTCTGGGTGGAAAAAGCGTCGAGCCAGATGAGATTGAAGAGTTTCTTCTGCACCTCGGGAAGGGTTACGGTGTGGCGGGCATCGCCCCAGAGGATGGTGATGGAAATCCTATCGTGCTGCCAGAAACCATTCTGCAGCAGTCCCTCCAGCACCTTGTTCCACTCCATTACCTTTGAAATTCCGCTCAGCTCTGCGGCCGCCCGGCGTACGACCGTTTTGTCCATCTCCAGTGCAATTATCTCCAGTTCTCCCCCCACAGCCAGTGCTGTTTCGCAGGCAAGCAGTGAGTTGTAGCCAAGACCGAAGCAGATATCGAGCAGCCGCACCGGTCCTGCCGCCAGTCGCTCGTGCAGCCTTCCCGGTACGACATATTTCAGCTCTGCCTCCGAGCGTGCTCCGGCAAGGGTGTGGTAGTGCTCCTTTACCTGGGAGTTGTAAAAGGTTGGGGAGCCGTCGTCGGTGATCACTCTGTCACTGCTGTTTTCAAGGGTGATGGTCTCTGGACTGGCAGTACGCAGTGCAGATCCCTGGGCTACGCCCCGGGCTGCCATCTGCCGTGCCAGTGCTTTGCGGAACTGTCCCTTGCTCATGTCCCAGCGTGGTGCGAGGAGCTGGTCGTCCGGGGTGTCGGTGGTGAGGCGCAGCAGGGGAATATGGGCGGGAATCTGTGGCAGGATGGCGAGCAGTTCCTCAATGTAGTCATACTCATTGAGCAGGGGAAAGGGTTCCGCCTGCCACTCACGTGCCAGAGCGGTGTTGGTGATAACGTGCAGATTGTGCAGTTTGAGGGCGGTGACCGGCAGGGCGGAGAGCAGCGAAATCGTGCGCAGCCAGTCGGCGCGGCTTTCACCGGGCAGACCTATGATGAGATGGGCGGTCACTGAGATTCCCGCATCGGCAAGGCGCTCAATGGCATCCCGGCTGCAGTTCCAGTCGTGGCCGCGATGGACGCGCCGCAGGGTATCGTCGCTGGCGGTCTGTACACCAAGCTCGGCGGATATATCGAATTCCCCTTCCTGCTGCAACTCTGCAAGCCACTCTACCACCTGCGGTGGCAGGCAGTCCGGGCGGACTCCGAAGGCGATGGCGCGAAACTCCTGCGCGGCGGTGATACGCGTCACCAGCGCGCGCAGCTCCTCGCGGCTGCGGAAAGTGGTGGTAAAAGCCTGAAGATAGGCCATAAAGGCGGTGGCGTGATAGCGGCGGCGGGCAAAGCGAACCCCGCGCTCAATCTGTTCTTCCAGGCTGACGGCGTCGCCGAGCTGCACTGCGCGGGCTCCGTCCGGAGGGCAGAATGTGCAGCCGCCGGAGCCGTCTCGCCGGCGGTGGGGACAGGTGAAGCCGGCGTCGAGTGGTACACGGTATAAAACTTCGCCATAGCGGCGCTGAAGATAATCTCTATATTGGTAGTACATGGTTTTTTTCCTGGATTTTTTTACGGTCTGCAGGCAGGGTACCTCAATCGGGCGAGGTGTGATATATTTTTTCGTAAAAGGGTTTGACGCTCTGCTGCTTTACTCTCCTTTTCCCTCTGTTTTGTTGATATCTGAAGGGCAGAACGGCCTTGAATTTTCAAGAAAAAACTGGTATTGGGAGGGGTTTAATGCCAATCAATTCAGGTTGGCAATCCAAACAATTTTGTAAGAGGAGATGTAATGAAAAAATTGACTGCGCTGTTCGCGGCTCTTGTCATGAGTCTGGCTTTCATCAGCTCTGCCGCCGCCCTGGATACACTCACTGCCATTCAAAAGCGGGGGGTGCTGCGAGTGGGAACTGCATCAGGCTACATGCCTTTTGAGATGAAGGATACCAAAGGGGAAATCATCGGTTTTGATATGGATATTGCCAAACGCATGGCAAAAGCGATGGACGTGAAGCTGGAGGTCGTCAATATTGAGTTCGACGGTCTTATTGCCGGACTGCTTACTGACAAGTTTGACATTATTCTTGCCGGGATGACCCTCACCAACAAACGAAATCTCCGCTTCAACTTCCCTGATCCCTATATCTGGATCGGTCAGAGCGCTCTTATTAATAAGAAAAATGCCGATACCATCAAAAGCTATATGGATCTCAATGATGCTAAATATACCGTTGCTTCCACCATTGGAACCACCGGTGAGTTTACTGCACGGAAACTGCTGAAAAACGCCAAATATGTTGCTTACGAAACTCAGCAGGAAGGAGTGATGGAAGTGATGAACGGCAAGGTTGACGCTTTCTGCTACGATATGCCTTACAATGCGGTTGCCATACAAAAAATGGGTGGCGACAAGCTGGTTCACCTCGACAAACAGGTG
>JBFHIO010000162.1:0-4899 GCA_041596435.1 Desulforhopalus sp.
ATTTCCGGTCCCGACGGTGGCTGAAAGAGCGGTCATCAGGGCCTGGAAGTGAGTAATGTCCCCTTCTTCATCGCCTTCTTCTTTCCGCTTGACCAGGGCGAGATAGAGGGCATGCCAGAGTTTGGTGAACTGAATGCCGCGCAGGCACAGGGTGAGCCATAACCCCGTACCGACAAGAAGGATGAGCAGGGGAGGGCCCCAGACCCAGCCGTCAATGGTACTGATCATGTTTGAAAATTTTTCCATGGAACCTCCAGTTTCTCAGATGGTGGTAACGGTGACCTGTGGTTTGTCATCGCTGCCATTGTGCAAGTGCAGGGTCAGTTATCTCCTTTTGAGATAACCTGTTCTGTACGACCAGGGATGCGAACAAACAGCAGGAAGAGATCGTAAAAAGAACCCTCCCGAATGTAAGATTGTGACAATTAAGGAAAACTATAGCATGAAAAGGAGGGTGCGTCACTCTGAAAATTTCCATTTTTGTTATGAAAATTTAATCTGCTGTCTGCAGAGCAACTGGAGAGGTATAACGTGACAGGGATGGTGGAGCAAAGAAGAACCATGGAAGGGGCTGCGCGGACGCCGCCCCTTCCTGAAAAAAAATGGAATTACGGCTGCTTACAGGAATGTATCAGCTGGCACATATTCCAGATCAAAGGCGTCTGAAACTCCTTTGAAGCAGACTTTACCGTCGATGACATTGGCACCGAGTTTGATCTCATTGTTCTCCTGCATTGCTTTCTTCCAGCCCTTGCTGGCAATCTCAAGGGCGTAAGGGAGGGTCGCGTTGGTCAGGGCGAGGGTTGACGTGCGGGCAACAGCACCCGGCATGTTGGCAACACAGTAATGAACAACTCCATCAACAGTGAATACCGGGTCAGAGTGGGTGGTGGCGTGGGAGGTTTCAATGCAGCCGCCCTGGTCAATGGCCACGTCGACAACGACTGAACCCTGTTTCATGGTTTTGATCATCTCTTTTGTGACCAGTTTCGGTGTTTTGGCTCCGTGGACCAGTACTGCGCCGATGACGACGTCTGCCTTTGCCACATACTCTGCAACAATCCCGGCATTAGACATGAGCGGGTGGCAGTTGGCAGGCATTACATCTTCCAGATAGGAGAGCCGTTTCAGGTTCATATCAAAGATGAATACGTCTGCGCCGAGACCGCAGGCTACTTTTGCGGCATTTGCGCCGACAATGCCGCCACCGATGACAACGACTGTTGCCGGAGCAACACCGGTTACGCCGCCGAGCAGTATGCCCATGCCCCCCTGGGACATTTCAAGATATGTCGCACCCTGCTGTGCGGCCATGCGGCCGGCAACTTCAGACATCGGTACGAGCAGCGGCAGGGAGCCGTCTGCCTTCTCGATGGTTTCGTAGGCAATATTGACAGATTTGGCCTTGATGAGGGCATCTGTCTGCGGTTTGTCGGCTGCGAGATGAAGGTATGTAAAGACAATCTGTCCCTCGCGGATCATGGAATACTCAGAGGGTTGCGGCTCTTTGACATGCATTACCATGTCACAGGTTTTGAATACCTCGGCAGCGGTGGGAAGAATTTTTGCTCCGGCGGCGATGTACTCTTCATCGGAATAACCACTGCCGACACCGGCACTGGCTTCAACATAAACCTCCTGGCCGTGGGCGACCATGCTGGTGACACCGTTGGGGGACCATGGCGACCCGGTTTTCCAACACTTTGATTTCTTTCAGTATTCCTACTTTCATTGTCTGATCTCCTTCATGAGTAATATCGTACGGAAGTCTTGAATGGCCCCGTTAGTTGAGTCCTTTCTTCCAGGAATCCCGCTGTTTTTGTGCAGTTTTTTGTCTGCACCGGTTCGCAGGTGAATCTTTACGCTGGAGGGTAAACGATACCTTTATTAACGTCAAATAAAACGGTCTCACGGGGGCGGCTGTCGGGGGGACATTTTTGTAAAATTCGGATGGATTCAAGTCTCCTCGAACGACGACGGCAGGGAAAAGGTATTAATTTTTTTTGTTCCCTCAAAAGAGGGACCTGTGGGATAGTAAAAAACGATTACTTAAAAATACGAAATCCATAACTTTTATGTAAAAAATAGACGTAAAGAGAAATTATCATAAAAAATTATATGAATACAATAAAGAATGATAAAAAAAATTACGATTCGCATTTATAAAATATTTTGTTTAATTACATAAGTATTTTGAATAAGAGGCAGGCTGCGGAGTCGCTCTTTTATGAACAGATCTGTGCATTTTTCCCTTTTTAGAGAGGTAAATTGCGTAATGTAAAGAAAATAGAGTATTAAAATGATGATTCCGTAAAATAATAAAATATATATTGACAGAGATATCTGCCATCGGTAATTCTGCAATGGGGTTCCAGAGGGTGGAGACTTCTTCTGGTACTTTATAAATAGAGTAATATACTGGAATACTGGATTTTCGAGCTGTTCTCTGTGTGCAAACCGGTTCAGTTTCGCAGCCTGCTGCGACTGCCACGTTCTCGAGGAGAAAAGAATGAAGACAACACCCCTGCATGGATGGCATGTGGAGCAGGGCGCGAATATGGCGCCTTTCGGAGAGTATGAAATGCCCCTCTGGTATCCCGCCGGAGCGAAACAGGAGCACCTCGCGGTGATCAACAGTGCCGGTCTTTTCGACACCAGCCATATGGTGGGGATTACCGTCACCGGAGCAGGGGCACGGGCTCTTTTGCAGCACTGTTTTTCCAAGGACCTTGAGCAATGTCTTGGTCCGAAAAAGAATCCACTTGTTGCCGGACGGGCTGTTTACGGTGTTTTCCTGAATAATAAAGGTTGTGTGATCGATGACGGGCTTGTGTATGAAGTTCTCGAGAATCTCTACTTTGTAGTTGTCAACAGCGGCATGGGCGGGGCGATTGCAAAGCAGCTTGAAGAACATCGTGAACAGGTCCAGACCGGTGGTTCTGTCGGAGATGGCAGTTGTGAGGTTGCCGTATGTGATCTTACTGACAAGCTCGGCAAAATTGATATTCAGGGACCGGAATCAGGGAAAATTCTCGCGGGAATTCTAGAAAATTCGACGGAAGTTTTTACCGATCTGCCCTATTTCTCATTTAAAGGCTGGTTTGCTGATGGAGTTGAAGGTGTTGAGCCTGTACGCTTGAAAGACGGAACGGCTGTCCTGCTTTCCCGCACGGGGTACACCGGGGAGTTTGGGTTTGAGATTTTTCTTGAAGCGGAGAAGACTCTGGATGTCTGGCGGATGTTCCTTGAAGCTGGTGCAGACAGGGGAATTCTCGCCTGCGGCCTGGCCGCCCGAGACTCTCTGCGGGCCGGGGCAGCCCTGCCGCTCTCCCATCAGGATATCGGTCCCTGGCCGTTTGCCGAAAATCCCTGGCTGTTTGCCCTGCCGGAAAGAGATGCAGAGGGGCATTTCAGCGCAAAATTCATTGGCAGTGACGCACTGGAAGCATATACCCCGGAAGAATATACCCTCGCTTTTGCCGGGTTTGATCCGCGCAAGATGGTTGTCAGCGAGAAGTCTTTTGTCTGCGACAGCGAAGGGAATCGTCTCGGCATTATTCTCACCTGTGCTACCGACATGGCTGTCGGGCGTCTTAAAGATGGCTCTATTGTCAGCCTTGCTACGCCTGAAGAGGGGGGACGTCCGGCAGACTTTGTTCCGAGAGGACTCTCCTGCGGCTTCGTGAAGTTGGCAAGGGCGCTCAATCCGGGAGAGCTTGTCTGGCTCACTGACGGCAAGCGTAAAATAAAGGTTGAAATTCGACAGGATATCAGGCCCGACCGTACTGCCCGGCGGGCACTTAAAAAAATGCTTTGAAGGCCGCACTGCGCGGAATGTCGCGAATCCAGCACAGGAGGATATAAACATGAAAGAAATCAATGAACTGAGTTTTCCCGATGACGTGAAATACACCAAAGATCACGAATGGGCAAAAATAGAGGAGGGTAATGTCTTCGTTGGTATTACCGATTATGCCCAGGATCAGCTCGGTGATATTGTATTTGTCGAGATGCCTTCCGAAGGGGACAGTTTTGAGGAAGGAGAGGAGTTTGGGACCCTTGAGTCTGTGAAAGCTGTTTCCGAGATCTATCTGCCGGTGGGTGGTGAAATCCTTGCCATCAATGAAGCCCTGGAAGATGAGCCGGAGATGGTCAATAAGGAGCCCTACGAAGCCTGGATCGTCAAGGTGAAACCCGCTGACCTGTCAGAGTTTGAGAACCTGATGGATAAAACAGCCTACCTGAAACTGGTGGAGTCTGAATCTGAGTCTGATGAGTCTGATGAGTCTGAGTCCGAATCTGAGTAAGGCTCGGTTGCGTTCGACAAGACCTCTTCAGTTTGTCGTTCCGACGGGGCTCCTCTCTTCCACCGCATTCTCTGATGCGGTGGAAACAGGTGAGGTCTTTCTTTATCATAAGGGGACTTTGAAACAGCTTGTATTTCGTTCATATTCGAGGCACAGAAGGGAATTTACCGCAGGCATCTTCAAGTTTCCCTGGTGATATCTCGACGTCTTGTTCCTCGCTTTGTCGGAGGATAAATTTTTGACTGCAACGAAGAAGATGAGCGAAAGCCTGGTTATTCAATGTTCCCATAATTCCCAACAGGGAGAATAATACATGCGCTACCTTCCCCATACCGAAGATGACATCAGTCGGATGTTTCAGGCAATTGGTCTGAAGGGCTTTGATGAACTCTTTGCCGCTGTTCCAGCCTCCTGCCGTCAAGACTCGCCTCTGGATCTGCCCGCGCCGAAAAGTGAGTGGGAACTTATTAACTATATGAATGAGATTCAGGCGGAGATGGGCGTCGGACCATCGTACCATGTGCTGATTGGTGCCGGTCGCTATCATCACCATATCCCCTGCTCCATTCCCGCTTTGATGAGTCGCTCCGAG
>JBFHIO010000163.1:0-4883 GCA_041596435.1 Desulforhopalus sp.
GCGGCGGGGTATACTCCTCCTTCATCGGTATTATGGAGACTCTGGCCGAGTGGGAACGACGGCTGCTGGCGGGGTTTGTGGTCAATAAATTCCGTGGAGATGCCTCTCTGCTCGGTTCGGCTCATGACTATGTTGCTGAGCATACTGGACGACCGGTGCTCGGTGTTGTTCCCTGGCTTACTCACCTCGGCCTGCCCGAGGAGGATTCGGTCAGCTTTAAAAAAGGCTCCTTTAACGCGATGCAGGAGGAGAAGAGCGGTAAAGTCGTGGAGATTGCGGTGATTAATCTGCCCCATATCTCCAACTTCACAGATGTGGAACCCTTCCTTGAAGAGCCGGACGTTAATCTGCGAGTAGTGGACACCCCTGACGAGCTGGGCAGTCCGGATGCTGTTATCCTCGCGGGAACGAAGAATGTGCTCCATGATCTGCACTATCTTCAGGAGAGCGGTTTCGCCGGAGCGGTAAATCGGCTGCGGGAGAGTGGCTGTGAAATTATCGGGATCTGCGGTGGCTACCAGTTTCTCGGCCGGGCCATTCGTGATCCGCTGAAGCTGGAATCAAATCTCGGCGAGGTGGAGGGCTTTGCCTTTCTCGATATGGTCACGGTGATTGAGAAGGAGAAAAATCTGAAACGGAAAAGTGGTCGGCATCTGCCCTCCGGCAAGCCCGTCTTCGGTTATGAAATTCACCACGGCATCTCTTCCGGCACCTCTGCCCCCCTCCTCGAATTTGAGGATGGCTCACACTGTGGACAGTCGGCCCCGGGGAGCGATGTGTGGGGCAGCTATCTCCATGGGATCTTTGACAGCGATGAGTTTCGCCGCTGGTATATTGATCATTTGCGAGAGAAGAAGGGCCTGGAAGCGGTTGGTCGAATTCTCGCACCATGGGATCTTGAGGCTGCTTTCGATCGACTTGCCACAACCATGCGGGAGAATCTTGATATGAACGCAGTCTATCGTCTTCTGGAGCTGTGATGGGAGAATACCTTGTCTGTCTCGTCGCAGCTGTGCTGCTTGACCTGCTGCTGGGTGATCCAAGATGGTACACCCATCCGGTGCGGGTTATCGGCTGGCTGTGTTCCTTTGGTGAAAAGTGTTATCGCCGCTGGCTGCCGCAGCGGGAGACCCTGGCTGGAACAGCCACGGCGCTGTCTGTTCTGGGCGGTGTTTTTATTATTCTGTGGGGGCTGCTGAGCCTCGCCCGTATTATCCATCCGGCGGTGGAAGTGATCTTTGCCGTTTTTCTGCTCTATACTTCTATTGCCATGCGGGATTTGCTGCGGCACTCAAAAAACGTGTTTCTTGCCCTGGTTCCTTCCTGTGATCTCAAAGAAGCGCGTCGGCGGGTCGGTCTGATTGTGGGGCGCGATACAAATGCCCTCGACCGGGATGGAGTTGTGCGCGCGTCGGTGGAGTCGGTAGCGGAGAGTGCCTCCGATGGTATTATCGCTCCGCTGTTCTTCAGTGCATTTGCTGTATTGCTGCAGGGGTTTTTCCCTCTCTCTGCCGGTTCCCTTTCGCCGGTGGCCGTCGCCGCAATTGGTGCCATGCTCTATAAGGCAACCAACACCATGGACTCCATGTTTGGTTATAAAAACGAGCAATATCTGCACTTCGGCTTTTTTGCTGCCCGACTCGATGATGTCCTGAATTATCTGCCGGCGAGACTGAGCGGGCTCTGTATTGTTGCCGCCTGCCCTCTGGCTGGGCTGGATATCAGGCATTGCTGGCATATTTTCCTGCGTGACCGCCGAGAACATGCCAGCCCCAACTCTGGTCACCCGGAAGCAGCAATGGCCGGTGCCCTGGGGGTTCAGCTCGGGGGAGGGGCTGTCTATTTTGGGAAAGCGGTTTATAAACCGACTCTTGGAGATCCCACCCGTGAAATTGAAGCGCAAGATATCCTGCGGGCCAATAGTCTGGTGCTTTACAGCACGTTTATTTTTCTGCTGGGAACAGTGCTCAGCTGTGTCGTACTTTCACTGGTTTTAAACAACTGATTCTAAATTATTTTCAATAAGGAGCCTTCATGACTCAAGAACGTACTTTTGCAATCATTAAGCCAAACGCTTTCACAGACCGCAACGCCGGTAAGATTCTCGCCCGTATTTATGCCGAGGGGTTTACCGTTGTCGGCATCAAAAAACTCTACATGAGCAAGGTGGAGGCTGAGGGGTTTTATGCTGTCCACAAAGAAAGGCCCTTTTTCGGTGAACTGACTGACTTTATGGCCAGCGGACCCTGTATTGTCATGGTCCTCGAGGCGGAATGTGCCATCAAGAAATGGCGTGATCTGATGGGAGCAACCAATCCGGCCGATGCTGCAGAAGGAACATTGCGCAGGGAATTTGGTACAAGTCTTGGAGAAAATGCTACCCATGGTTCTGATGCGCCGGAGACGGCGGCCTTTGAAATTGGTTATTTCTTTTCCGGGCTGGAACTGCTGATGTAGGAAGTTCCTAAGGAAGGTCTGAGTAGAAAAAGGGGCAGAGGCGGATGTCTCTTTCCCTTTTACAAGACACAGCTGTACCAGTGGCTCCAGCACGATAATGAAGATGACAAAGCATAAACCAAACTACTGCTGCGATTAATACCGAAATCACAGAAAGGAGACAACATGGCGATAAAAGGAATTTACAACGATCTGAGTAAAGAGTATCCCGAGATTCTCGGTGCGGTTAATGAACTGGGGAAAACTATACGGGGAGCTGGTCCGCTGGGAGTAAAAGAAAGCCAGCTTATTCAGCTTGCGGCCGCCGCGGCGATTGGCTCTGAGGGAAGTGTTCATTCTCACACCCGCCGGGCTCTTGAGGCAGGTGCAAATCGGAAAGAGATTGATCATGCGCTGCTTCTGCTGATCTCTACCATCGGATTTCCGAAAACGATGATGGCCCTCTCCTGGAGTCGGGATATAGAGGGGTGAATGGTATAACAGTTCTGTGTGGTTGAAAAAAAACGACACTCCTCAAAAGGAATGCCGTTTTTTTTGTCGATAGTAACCAGCGAAAAAATAAAACCATGCCTGTTACGATCAATACGCAGTGACTGTGTTGTTCTTCACGATTACATTTCAGGAGCAAGGAAGGGCTTGCTCCTGAAATAATTAACATGCTGAAATGTCTGGTTAAAAAGCAACCCGTACACCAGCATACAGATTGTGGTTGGAATATTCTGCTTCTACGCTGTCAAATTCAGGATCAGAAGTCCCAAAATAGCGATATTTGACATCAAGGTTGACTTTTTCGTTTACAGCATAGGAGACTCCTGCCCCAAACTGATAGGCAAATACTGTATCATCATCATTTTCTCCATAACTGTCGTATCCCGAAACATTCATGTCATTTACTTCAACCTTTGCCATCCCAATACCGCCAGTTATGAATGGAGTAAAGGCACTTGTATTTTTGAAATCATAGTAGCCATTCAGAAGGAGAGCAAGGCTCGATGTATCACCACTTAAAGCGGTATCAAAACCAAAGACACTGACCTTGTCCAAGTCGTTTTGCTGGTACGCAATTTCTGCTTCGATTCTGATATTACTGGGAAAACTATAGCCGGCAGCGACACCAAGTGCCAAACCTGAATCTGATTCCATATCAGCGGTTATGCCTGGTTCTGTAGAGTCCGTTACGTCAGAATCATTCATCATTGCAATCCCTAAATTCCCACTCACATACGGACCTTCTGCACTATAGGCAATAGAAGATATTGAGAGCAGCATGGTGCAGCCAGTGATTGCAAAAATGGTTTTCTTCATCATCTTATCCTTTTGAACATTGAATCTTTTTTTTAGTTGATATTTCTGGAATTTTTGTGCATGGGTTATGCTTTTTTCCTACATTTGTAATCACCTCCCTTCGCAACATTTATGTGTTCCCTCTCTCCGAACACTAATGTCCCAATAACTTCCCGCAAATCCAGTTAAACAACTGATTTGTGGTATTCTGACGTGTTCTTGCTCATCGATCGCATAATAGCCGTTTCATCAACTGTTACGCCGAGGGGTAATTAATGATAATTTTGCGAGGAGTTTGTGACTTGATTTTTTCTGCGGCGATATGCGGTCTGGGGTAAGCGGTTGTCAGCTTATTTGTGGATTATCCAGGTATTGTGTGATTTCCAAAAGATCGTCGTATTTTTGCATCAGTTTTTTAACGTCTTTCTCGGAAGCCCATGGATAAGGAATAACGTTTTGGAGATCAATTATAAATTGTAATGGCAAATTTTTTAATTTGATCATTGCTTCAATGAAAATGTGGTGGTGTTTAATTTGGAGAATATTTTCCTGTCCATACTCAAATTCCCAGTTGTAATATCCCGTTCCGATATAAATAGCATCACTGGTCTTTTCAGACATCAACACAAGCCACTTTTGCTTGTCAATTTTGAGCGTTTCAATATCTGGAAAATTTTCTGAAAGATAATATGTTTTTACGTTACAAAATTTTTTATTGAATTCGCGTGATAATACTTGAGCTATGTTTTTATTCCCGTTAATAACAGGCGGGAAAACAATAGAACTCGGTTTTATTTCAAAGGTAACTTTTGAATTTTCACCATATATTTTTTCTAATAGTCCAAATTGATCTGCATCTTTTCCCTTTATATATTTTTCAAGGACTTCTTTTGTAGCTGTGATTCTCATATTACTCTCTGCATAAGTATAATTTTTTCTATAGACTTTGGGGAATTCTATAGGGAAAAACTGTGACATAAAGAGTATATTACTTTTTTATCATATTCCTGCAATAACTTTTCGATATTTTACCGTTTCTTCCCGCGAACAGAATGATAGTCTTCACGGCCGGGAAGAACTCCAAAAAAGATTATTCGTCATTACTACAAATAATGATATTCGTCAACCTCTTTTCTCTGTCA
>JBFHIO010000164.1:0-4868 GCA_041596435.1 Desulforhopalus sp.
CACGTGCCATTGAGAAAATCTTGAAACAGAAAAGGCTTTGCGGACATGGTTTCGCGAAGCCTTTTCTGGTTTTGGAGATGCTTTGTCTCAAGATTACATCTTTGCAATCCCGGCGTGAGATATCGCAATTCCACTGAAAAGTATTATGTTAACGGGCAGATGATCATACAGGAAGCGTTGCTTGCCAGACATCTCCGCCAGCCTTCCTGTTCACAAATAATTTCCCGATATTACTCTGCTTATAACAGGTCAAACCATGGAAAAAGAAAACGAAAGGGTGAAAGATTCTGTTCTCATCGTTGATGATGAACCCAATTATCTCATTGTCCTCAGAGAGCTGCTGCGGGAAGAGGGGTATGAAGTTTTCACTGCCGCGAGCGGCGAAGAAGGACTGGAGATGGTTAACAACATCGATCTCTATGCCGTTGTTACTGATATGATGATGCCGGGGATTAACGGTCTTGAATTCATGACACGGGCTCAGAAGGTTACTCCTGGTCTGCCGGTGATTGTCATTACAGCCTTTGCCGAGGTGGAGCGGGCTGTGGAGGCGATGCGCAAAGGTGCTTTCAACTATCTTTCCAAACCGTTTTCCAATGATGAACTGATTGTCACCGTGAGCAAGGCGGTGGAACACTTTAAGCTGATTCTTGAAAATACCCGCCTGCGCAGGCCGCAACAGCGCGGTTACTCTGGCATGGTGGGGAAAAACCCGCGTATGATGCAGGTTTATGACCTTATCGAGAAGGTTGCCCCAACCCAGGCCTCAGTGCTCATCAATGGAGAGAGTGGAACAGGGAAGGGGCTGGTGGCGCGGGCCATTCACGAACGCAGCAAACGTGAAGGAAAGCCCTTTATCGCTGTCAACTGCGCGGCTCTGTCGGACAACCTGCTTGAGAGTGAGCTCTTCGGCCATGAAAAGGGTGCCTTTACCGGTGCGGCAACAATGCGTAAAGGGCGTTTTGAAATCGCCGACGGAGGGACCATCTTTCTTGATGAGGTGGGAGAAATTCCGTTACAGCTGCAGTCCAAGCTGCTGCGGGTGCTGCAGGAGAAAAGCTTTGAGCGGGTGGGCGGGAACAAGACCCTGGAGGTGGATGTGCGTATCCTCAGCGCGACCAACCGTGATCTGCGCGAAGAGGTCTCCGCCGGACGCTTTCGGGAAGATCTCTTCTATCGCCTGAATGTTATTCCTCTCTCCCTGCCGGCTCTGCGGGAACGGCTGGACGACCTGCCTCTGCTGGTCGGCCATTTTCTCGAAAAAGGGCGCAAAGAGCTGGCACAGGAGAATCTGCATGTCTCCCCTGAGGCGATGCAGCTGCTGATGCGGCTTCCCTGGGAGGGGAATATCCGTGAACTGGAAAATACCATTGAGCGGGCCGCTATTCTCTGCAGTGACGGAGAGATCAGGCCGGAGGATGTGCAGCCGGATACCCTGCTGGAAGAGACTGCCATGCCGGGAGAATCCGATCTCTTGAAGATGATCCCGCGCAGCGCGACCCTCAACGAAGTGCTCTATTCCGTAGAGAAAGGAATGCTGTCTCAGGCGCTGGAGGAGAACGATAACGTTCAGGCCCGCGCCGCCGAACAGCTGGGCATCACCAAGAGTTTGCTGCAGTACAAGATGAAGAAGTATCAGTTGAAGAAGAAATCAAAGTAAGCTGTCGGAAGCTGCAGGCAGATAAAAGGGACCCTTGAAGAATTCAAGGGTCCCTTTTGTTATTTCTACTTGTCCCGCCCCTCTCCCCAGTGCAGTTTGCTGCGAAGGATGGAGAACCAGTCGCGGTTTGAGGTTACCACAAGCTGTAGAGGGTGGCTCGCCGTACAGATCTCAAGAGTATCGCCGTTGCTGATCTCCATGCGGGCGCGGCCGTCCATGATTACCTGGGCGGCATCACGCTCAATATCTGCTTTCAGGGTTATGTGCAGGCGCTTGGCTGCGGGCAGAATTATTGGCCGTGAGCTGAGCATGAAGGGGCAGATAGGCGTGATGACGGTGGTCGCCAGTCCCGGATAGACCAGTGGCCCGCCGGCGGAAAGGTTCCATGCGGTGGAACCTGACGGGGTGGAGATAATCAGGCCGTCAGCTCGATAGGTGTTGAGCAGCTTGCCGTCGGCCGTGGTGGCGAGGGTGAGCAGACGGGCGAGAACATTTTTGGCGATAACGATGTCATTCAGGCAGTGGCACACCTCGCTTTCCCCGTCAGCGGTGATCAATCGGCTGGCCAGCATCTGGCGATTCTCAATAGTAATCTCTCCCCTCAGGACTCTCTCCAGTGCGGTGAATGCCTCCTCCTCAGTGATGTCGCTGAGAAAACCGAGGTGGCCGAAGTTGATGCCCAGTACAGGAATGTCGTACCGGGCGGCCTGATCGGCGATATGGAGCAGGGTCCCATCCCCACCGAGAACAATCACCATATCAATGTTTTCATTGATCTCTTCCCGTACGGAATCGACACCCCGGTTTTTCAACCAGCCGCTGAGAACTTCCGCATAGTGAGCGGAAGGTGTATTCTCCGGCTTGGTAATGATTGCGACCAGCTTCAGGGTCAGCCGTCTCTCACAGCGAAACCCTGGACAGCGGGAGGTGTCAACCGAAGATTCTACAGGTGTTGTCATCAGTTATTTCCGAGTTCTTTTGAGCGTCTGGTGGCTGCCGCAACACAGTCCATTAAAATCCCCTCAAAACCCGCTCTCTTCAGCACGTGTACGCCGGCAATGGCAGTTCCTCCTGGGGAGGTTACCCGGGTGGTCAGTCTGGCGGGATGCTCTCCGGTTTCCCGGACCAGTTTCAGTGCTCCTTCAACGGTTTGCAGAACCAGTTTTTCCGATATGGCAAGAGGCAGCCCCTGTTCTACTCCGGCAGAAATCAGTCCATCAATAAAACTGTAGACGTAGGTCGGTCCAGAACCGCTCAAACCTGTGACGGCATCAAGTTGATGCTCTTCAATGACCACGGCGGTGCCGACTGCATTGAAGATGTCGAGTGCCGTGTTCATGTCATGGGTGGTTGCGTTGTCATTGGGCGCGAGGGCGGAGGCTCCGGCGAGGAGCAGTGCGGGGGTGTTGGGCATTACCCGAATCATTCGCAGATTGTTGCGGCCGGTTTTCTGCGCATAAAAGGAGAGGGGCAGTCCGGCGGCGATAGTGATCAGCAGGTGGTCGGGGGTGAGGTTGTCGCGGATGGTGAGCAGGGCCTCTTCCATGTGCTGTGGTTTTACTGCAAGGACAATATGATCGCAGCGCAGTACTGTTTCGTTATCATTGCCGACTGAGATCCCGTAGGTGTCATGCAGGTGCTGACGCCGGTTTTCGTTTGGATCGGTGGCGTGGATATTGGTGGGGGTGTACAGTTTTGCAGTGAGGATGCCGCGAATCAGTGCCTCTGCCATCTGTCCACCGCCGATAAAACCAATATGTTTGGTCATTTTATGCTCCAGAATTTTGTGTTAGTATAAGAAAGGAAAGGGGTGTGTCTCGGGGCTCCCGCTTCCCGAAGAGAATAAAAGTTCGCGAAAATACAGGTAACTAATATAACGTGAAAACAGCAAAAGGGGAACATGATGTTAAAACAGGAACTGCTTGATATCCTTGCCTGCCCGCAGTGCAGAGGGCCAGTGAAGGAGAAAGAGGGTGGGCTGGTGTGCGAGAAGTGCCATTTGTTGTATGAGATAAAGGACGATATCCCGATAATGCTGGTGGATGAAGCTAAAAAACTCGATGTTGCTGACAACTGAGGAGATTACCATGCTCGCAGACCACTTTACTGTACATGAGAACCACGCTGACAACGATTATTTCGGGATGATCCGTGCCATTCTTGCCGGGGATGATCCGCAGCGGGACCGCCTCCTCTCGGAGGTATATGCGCTCCTTCTGGATGAGATAAAGACGAATACTGCGGCTCCGCGTAATCCGATAAAGTTTGGAACTTCTGGATGGCGTGGTCTGCTTGGCAGGGAGTTGACGGTGAAGAGCGTCACTCAGGTGACCCGCGCCATCATCCGCCTCTACAGTGAAATGGAGACTTCTCCAGAGCTCCCCGCACTCCTCGGTGTTGCCAGTCTTGCCGAGGCCCGCAGGCGTGGCTGTGTGGTCGGCCATGACAATCGTTTTGGCGGTGAGGTTCTTGCCATCCAGGCGGCGAGAGAGTTGGCTGAGGCCGGGTTTTCGGTCTATTATGCAGGGGAGACGACTACCGGTGTTTTGTCTGCGGTGGTGGAACAGCAAAAACTCTCTTTCTCCGTCAATTTAACACCCTCTCACAATCCGCTTGATTACGGTGGGTTCAAATATAACGCTGCCGACGCCGGTGCGGCGGCTGCTGAGCTTACCGAAAAGCTTACCGCTTATGCCCGGGAGATTGTGGAAGGTGAGCTGCAGGAACCCGCTCCGGAACTGTGGAGCATCACCAGACTGCTGGCCCATGACAGCGTGCAGGTAATTGATTCCTTCGCCAGCTGGCTGCAGGAGGTGGAGAAGGGTGAGTCAAAACACCATCTTGATCTCTACGAGATTACCCGTGCTGCCCGTAACAACCCCGATCTTTTCCTCGCAGTAGACAGTGTGCACGGTGCCAGTCGTCAGCATATCAAACGGTTGTATGGTGCCGAGGGTGGTGATACTGCGCCCTCATTTGCCCATCTGCGCGCCGATGCCGACGTAACCTTTGGTGGTGTGGCTCCGGAGCCTTCCATGACGAATCTCAAGGCGGTGAATGAACTGCTGATGAGCCGGCCCGAAAAATTGAAAATTGGGGCAATCATTGACCCCGACGGCGATCGCATTCGCTTTTCCGACGGGGAAACTGAGATCACCATGAATCACTTTGGTGCGATGGCCTACCATTTTCTCCACGAGAAGAAGGG
>JBFHIO010000165.1:0-4840 GCA_041596435.1 Desulforhopalus sp.
ACCTGCCAGAATACTCAGAATAAAAGGCGTTCTTTTTTCATTAACATGGCGTTTGGTCGTATTTACGATCCACGTCCAGTTTAGACTAAGGTGCAGGCACAACAAGAAAAGAAACAGGAGGGAAAAATAAAGGTGGATATTACTCCATTCAAGACGATGCATTCCTAAAAAATATTTGTTTACGCCTCTTCCTGCTGGAATAATAAATCCCAGAAAAAATCCAGTAACAGCTGAAAAGAAGAAGTCAATAAACATGACAACATCGACAAAATATTTCAGATTGTTTTTACTCATTTTTCAAGGAGCTTCTAAGGAATTTTTATTCCCCTTTGCCAAAATTTTAAAAAAGATGGTGGTTTCTTCAGTAACAGTGGCAATATGTACACCAGCACACATATTGCCACCAATTCACTCTAAGCATTTTCAAAGAAAATTATACCTTTATTTCACTTATTTGAACATGGGGTTCTATATTCGTGAAATTTTCCATATCAGAAAAGATTTTCTTGGCGTTAGGGCCAAAACATTTTCGGAAAGAATCAACTGATTCAAAGGTAAGGTGTCCAATTGCTACGAACAGAGGGGTTTCTCCTGGAGAACCACCGGCCACACCGGCTTCCACTTCTGTTGCCTTTAAGCATTTGCCAAGCAGTTCTGTCAACATTGGGATATGCCTCGTGCAGTAATAATCAATGTCGAATTGACCTTTTGCACAGCTCGGATACATGACATTTACTTTGATCATCGTTTCTCCTATTGGTTGATGTGCTTTTGATGTGACGATCCTCGACCGAAGATGCCTGCAGGTCAAGTGAAGCAATTAGCAGCGTGTGTCTCAATTACAGAGAAGGAAAATTTTGTATCAAAATCTTTTGTACAAGCAGGATATCCCGATCATTCTGTTGCCCTGATCGTAATGACGATATCAGCTCTTTCTCTCCATAATTTTTACGACTGTGAAAAACGTGCTCTTTGAACGACACATTATCGGTCTGGCAGTCCTTATCAGGGCGCCGTTCACTAACCAACAGCCATACCAATTCTCCCTCATCTGCTGTCAAACTTTTCAGCAGAAAAAACAATAGGATAAAAATTCTATTTACGGTTTTTCTTTTTACCAGTCTTTAACTCATGCAAACTTTGCATATGCACAAAATACAACATTACTTCGGGAAATCCAATAATAATTTACATCTCTATGGATTTCAAGTGGCGGACTTTCCGTGTAAAAATAGAAATTATAAAGTTATAACGTATTGATTTACATGGAGAAAAAGGGGGCAGGGCATACTTTTCGCTGCTTCAGGCAGGATATAAAAAAGGCCCGACTGCAGAGAGCAGTCGGGCCTGAAAAAGCATCATAAAAGCAGGTCTCAATCTTTCGGCCAGACCAGTGGAGCAAAAATCCAGCCAACAGTTCCACCGGAGTGCTGCACTTTAATCCATTGCCCCTTCCTCTCCAATTTGGTGAGGACGACTCCGCGCTCAACGCTGGCAACCACTTTAGATTTAGTTGAAGCCTGAGAACGTAGATTCATGGACTCCTTTGCGTTAACGATGATGGAGTTCTGAGGCATGGTAATTCCCTTGTGGATCCAGCCCGTATCATTCTCAAAATCAGAAACCTTGTACCAGTCTCCCTGAGTTTTTAGAATTTTCAGCGGATACCCCTTGAAAAGCTCCATGCAGACACGATCCCTGGTAGACGGACCTGTGCGCACATTGGCGTTATCTACTTTTACAGAAATATATTGGGCTGCAAAAGCCGGGGCGGAAAAGAGAGTCAGAGCGGCCACCACGGCCAGTGTACGAATAGTGTTCTTCATAATTACATTTTGTCTTTTTTTTTGTCTCAAAGAGTCGCGTGTCGGTTGCTGTGACCAAAGAGCAAACGAATACAAAACACACGTACTCTCTCAAGTCATGCGAAAGAAGACCTGATATTACACGTTCTTGAGGTTCAGGTAAACCGTAAATCCTTCTTTTTTGACATGATCGTTTGCGCACCAAGAGCCAGAGCCATATTTTCCGGGCAGTGTCCCACCGGCAGACCTGCCCATACCGGGCAGGGAGCTGTCGAGTTAGAAACTGCATCCAATGCCAGCTTCCAGACAGCCTCGAGGAAACGCAGGTGGGCAAGGCGGTCAGTATGGGCATTCTCCTGTGAGGTATGAAAATCTCCAAGGAGCAGCCCCGCAAGGTTTTTCAATTTTCCCGCCAGCCGCATCTGGGTAAGCATGCGGTCTATCTTGTAAAGTGGCTCTCCAACATCTTCCAGCAGTAAAATGCAACCGCTGTAATCAATATCATTCGGAGTGCCGAGAAGGGTCACGAGAGTGGCGAGATTCCCGCCGAGCAGCGGGGCGCGCACCTCTGCTCCGTCACGAAGGACCTCAAGCTGACTTATTTCAAGAGCGGGCTGCTTCTGCAGGGGAGACTGAAGACAACGGGCAAGACGCTCAAGAGTGGCAGGAACAGCACCGGCAATACTGGTGACTACAGGTGCGTGCAGTGAAACGAGCCCGGTCTTCGCCCGCAGGACATTGAGCAGGATGGAGATGTCAGAAAATCCGGCAAGGATTTTCGGGGTAGCGCGAATCTGTTCATAATCAATCTGCTTGAGGAGTTTCAGGCAGCCAAAGCCTCCGCGCATACAGAGAATTCCCTGCACTTCAGGATCGGCCCACATGCGGTTAAACTCCTCTGCACGGTTGGCATCAGTATCAGAAAACCAGGGGAATTCGCTGCCGGGCCAGAGTTCCCGGGGGAATTTCACTTCAAAGCCCATCTCGCGCAGACGGGCAATACCCTGCTCAAAGCGGGCGGTATCCTGCAGCTGACCGGCGGGAGCAATAATGCCAAGGGTATCACCGCGCTTCAATGGCGGCGGGAAGAGGGGGGCCGGCAAGGTCGAAAAACTCATTTTGCCAGTCTCCTGTAGATCTCCTGCAGCCCGTTAAGGGTTAACATTGGCTCAATTCTTTCAATACAATGGCTGTAGGGCGTGATCAGGGGTGCCATGCCACCGGTAGCTGTTACGGCAAAGTCATCCTCTGGTTCACACATCTCCATGCGGATACTGTGCACCATGCCGTCCACCATTGCTCCGTAGCCATGGAGAATACCACTTTTCATCGCTTCCACAGTTGAGCGGCCAATGACATTCTCCGGCGGTGAAGAGATATCAATCTGGGGCAGACGTGCCGTGCGGGAAGAGAGGGCGTCGAGCGAGATACCGATGCCAGGGAGGATTGTACCTCCTATGTAGGTGCAGTTATCACTAATACAGTCAAAGGTGATGGCAGTGCCAAAGTCAATAACGACCTGTTTCACTGGATTCAAAGCCCAGGCGGCAATAGAATTAACGAGGCGGTCCGCTCCAACCTCTTTCGGATTTTCGAGATCGACATGGATGAGGTCTTTGATCTGATCAACCTCGACCACGATAACATCCTGTCGCAAATGGGCAGAAAAATATCGTCTGCAGCAGCTGAGCCAGGCAGCCTGCAGGGCGGGGACTACTGAGGAGATGATGATGCCGTGCAATTCTTGATGCGGAATTTTCTGCATCTCGAAAAGGGCATTGTAGCGCATGGCAAGTTCATCAGCAGTGTGCTTGCGATCGGATGTCATCCGCCAGTCTGCGATAAGGTTGTCATCATCGTAAACGCCTGTTACCGTGTGGGTGTTTCCTACGTCAACAACTAAATACATGGTCATTCCAGAGTGGGTTGAGATTTCAAAGTGGTGCCCGGATAAAAGACAGGGCACTTGTGAAAACCGAGCAGGTATTTCGCAGAATGACTATACTGCTTTATCGCATTGAAATAATCAAAATCATCTGCCTGCTGTATTGAGACTTAAGATACCGAAATGGGGAAAAAATGACAGAGAAAAAATCCTACCGCCGCCGTCACCGCGGAGAATATGTCTGCCACTGCTGCAAGCAGAAAAAGCCCTTTTGCTGGAGCTGCAACTGCGGCTTCATGATCTGCCCTGAGTGTTTTGCAGAAAATACCTGGGGTATAACAAACGGTCCAACCTGGATCTGTCCGGACTGCGGGCGTATTCACATGATGGAGTAGACACAGCTGAGGGAGAGAACCCGCCTCCCAAAGATGAATCATTTGCGCAAATCGCCTTGATATTATACAATAGTTGCCTCACTGAACACATCTCCTCCTGCCTTCCACGGTCAACTTCCAGAAAGAAAAACTATGGCAATGCCTCAGAAAAGTTTGCTTGATACCGCTGTAACCTCCACATCGAAGAAAAATGATTCTTCTCATGGGACAACAAAGGGACAATACACCGACGACTCAATTAAGACCCTCAGCTCCCTGGAGCACATCCGCCTTCGTCCCGGGATGTATATTGGCCGTCTCGGTGACGGCTCCAACCAGAATGACGGCATATATATCCTCTTAAAAGAGGTAATCGACAACTCCGTTGATGAATACATCATGGGGGCTGGCAAGCGCATCAATATAGAAATCAGTGATGAAGGCCGGGTAACGGTGCGTGACTTTGGTCGCGGGATTCCCCTTGGCAAGCTGGTTGACTGCGTCTCTGTAATCAACACTGGTGCTAAATATAACACCGACGTGTTCCAGTTTTCCGTGGGACTCAACGGTGTCGGAACCAAGGCTGTCAACGCACTCTCCTCGGAGTTTATTGTTACTGCTTACAGGGATGGTAAATTTGCCTCGGCCTCTTTCGCCAACGGCAACCTGCAACATGAGGAGAGTGGCGAGACCGAAGAAAAGAATGGTACCCGTATTGAATTCGTACCCTCACCAGAACTCTTTCCAAAGTACAGTTTCAATCCTGATTTCATTGA
>JBFHIO010000166.1:0-4821 GCA_041596435.1 Desulforhopalus sp.
CATTTTTGTAGATTTTTTTCTTACCATTCTCCTGTCGGACAATGCGAACTCTGCCCTTGGCGGCTTTGCCGTTGAATCCGTTGGCAAGAGCTATCATTTGCAGCACAGTGGATCGTTTCCCACAGGGGTAGGAGCCTGGCCTGGTAACTTCACCGGTGACATAGCACATTGCTGATTTGGAGACCATGACTGTGTCTCCGTCCTGAATGGGATAATTCTGGCTGAGATCTCTGCCGTTTATGAGATTGTGGAGGTTGATGGGCAGGATCTGGTCTTTTCCCTCCAGTGTTCGTTTTATGGTCGCTGTATCACCGGCATCTTTTTCCAGCCCCCCAACCTTGGAAAGCAGCTCCAGAAGACTGATCGGGCCGCTCAGTTCGATCAACCCAGGCTGACGAACCTGTCCCAGAACAAAAACTTTCTTGCTGCGAAATTCTTTGATAAAAACGTTTACCTGCGGATTTACGAGGTAGCCGTCGGCGAGCAGGCGAGTTAACTTCTCCCCTACCTGAGAGACCGTGAGATCCTTCACTGCTACCCGGCCGAGAAGAGGCATAACAATGGTTCTGTCAGGGGCAATCTGTACGGTGGTTGTCATATCAATATTGTCATATACAGAGATATTAAGAACATCTCCGGGGCCGACAATATAATTTTTTGCTGCCAGCAGCGGGGACGCTGCCAGCAACAAGTAGAGCAACACTGCAGTTAACATGCGGGCTGCAGAGAGTATGGAGTGAAGCAATCCTTTCACAGTTTTTGTACTCCTTTACATGCTGATGTTCAGACTGAGCATCAGCGTGTGTGTTGTGTACTCGTAGATCTCAGAATCAGAGGTCCGATGATCCCATGAGTAGGTCAGTTCCGTCATCAGCCAGTCATACACGAAATACTGCAGGGTTGGTGCCAGCCAATAGCGATTATCCGTACGGTCTGAGGCGTCATAATTTGTATAGTCAGAATTTGCCCAGAGTCCGTTGACCATGGCAGCAAATTTATGGGAAAGATCCTGGCGGTAGCCAAAGCGAATACCGGTGACGGTCTGGTTATAAGCGAGGAGGCTGTCTGATTCGTCGCTGCTTCTGAATCCAGAAATATTGAAGGCTGTTTTGAGAGATATCCGGTAGCTGGCTCCGAGTTCAAAAGCCATCCCGTCCCAGTCCTCCCGCGAAGTTACAGAATCATCATACTCTCGTTTCTGATAGCCGGCTTTCGCATGAAGTTTAATTCTGTCGGAAGCCCTCCAGTCCATGCCTGCGTAAACATAGTGCTGATCATTATCTTTTTCTGAGATCGTATCGTAATCAACATTGGCAAATTTATATTCGAGAAAGAGAGAGGTCTTCGTACTGTAGAGGTAGTAGGTATAAAGATCTACAGCATTGTCACTCCGGTTGAGGTCACTGTCGAGGCTGTCATCGTAATCAAGGTAGAAGTTGGAGAAGTCTGCCTTGAGACGAAATTTTTCAGTGATCTGATAATCCCCAGAGGCCATGGCAAGGTTGGAGTCATACTCACGAACAGAGCGACTGGCGTCTGTATCACGGAAGGAGTCATTGGAGGCCGTATAGGCATCAAGCACCTGCAGGGAGAGTCCTCCCCGCATATTGTAGCGAAAAAGGCCCTGGACATTTCCGCCAACGGTGTCGAGGTCAGAATCTTCTGAATAGGTAAAAGAATCAAGGTTGGCCAGTGCGAAGGCCTGGTATCGTTCAGTCCCCGTCTGATCATCATTGATCTGAGTCTGCAGGCCTGCTGCGGAGGTGTTGTTTGGGGTTATTTCCACCGGCAGTTTCTTAGAGCGCGGCAGGGAGAGCCAGATACCCGGCATGACGCGGGTAATCCAGCTCTCTATCTCATCGTCATTCGTGTAAAAGACGTTGTCTGTCCAGGATTCTTCAATTCGAATAAAGGGGTGAATGTAACCGCTTTTCCTTCCGAAAAGGTCCTCTGTCGGAGAGGTGCTTTCTTCAGGCAGAAGACTGGTTGATGTGTCTCCCTGGCCTATGGGGGCTGTTTCTTCGGCAGTATCAACGGCTGTAGCCGCTCCCTGTTCAGCAGTCTCAATCGCAGTGGCGCCTTCCTGCTCCATGAGGGTTGCAGTTCCCGCCGTGTTAACTGTCTCCCCTTCCGCTACTGCTTCCACTGCATAAGCCGGGGTCGCCAAAGTAAGTGCAACGAGTGTGCAATACACTGCTTTTCTGTTAAATTTATTCATTATATCCTCTTAAAGAAAAATGAAAGACAGCTGCCACTTATAGAAGAAATCCGCATTTTTCCTTGAAATGGAAATGCGGATTTCTTTTGTCCTGTGCTTTTGAATTCCCCTGCTCAGAAAGTATAGGCGCTTACAGAAAGGGGCAGTGGCGGTTCGGTGGGGCCACTGAAACTGACAGCCGGGCTGATAGGGGAGAGTGCACGAACATTAGCCACCGGAGTTCCGGGGTTGGCGAATGTATATGCCTGTGTGTCATTATTATCATCAAGCAGAGGATTGTCAGGATCCAGGCTCTGCTTATAGCCAGCGAGAACAACCGCTTCCGAAATTCCATTTTCTTTTGCTGCAGTTTTAATTTCATCGTCCGTCATGCTGGCCATATACATGGCGCAGATGAGATCCTGCGGAGTAATACCGGTAAGCGCAAGTCCCTCTTTCATGATTGCAAAGGGAACAGCACCTGCTCCAAGAGCCAGGGTTACCGCAGCCGGCAGACCGTTGGTATGTGTTCTGTTTACGAAATCCGCATCCCAACTGGCCAAAGCGAGCGAACTCGAAAACATGAGAGCAACAAAAATTGTACAGGTTTTTTTAAACATGATTAGGCTCCTTTTTTTCAAGTGGGCATCTTTTCTTGCAGGACCTGAGTTACCTTCCAGCAAGTCTTTCCAGCAAGTACTAATAACTATACAGCACTTTCAAGAAATGTACATTTTTCCCCTCATTAATTTTTGCAATAAGTTTGACAGCAAGAAAAAAGGATGAATTTAGTGCTGTCGCAAATATCACCTGAGCTGGAGTATGTGTTTCTTCTCTTTAGAGCTGTTGTTATTTTCGATGGTAAAAAAATCACAGAGTCGTTTTTTCTCTTTCTCTCCAATCAGTGTAAATTTGAAGCCGTGTCTCATGCTCTCCTCTCCTTCTCCGGAAAAGAGCCAGAGATGTTCTGCTCCCAGTTTGATTGGAACTGTTCTCTCTCCAAATGGCAGATCGAGGCAGATTTGGACTTTATTCTGTAGTGTTGTCAGCTCTGGCAGTGCAAGCATGCAGCCTTTAAGGGAAAAATTTTCGAGCGTCCCCTGTAACTCTTTTCCATTGAGGAGATTTACAGTAACTGGAAGTTGTATCCGGTACCGCTTTTCTTTGCGAAAAATTCGCAGGAGATCCACCCTGTCCAGAACCTTGCGGGCCAGGATCTCGATTGTGCTTCTCTTCTCCAGCTTTGCATGATTTCTCTGATATCGCAGACTGATGCGCATGGCATGATGAATGAATAATGAGACTGCAAAGTAGAGGACAAGGAATATAAAATAAACGAGAAATGGGATCCAGTCGGGCCCGTTACTGGTAGAAATTGCCAGCCCTGCAAGGTTGACCAGTACCGTTGCGGCAAGAATGGTTTTTACGACATTCTCCCGATCCATGCCACAGCGCATCAGGACGTGGTGCAGGTGCTGCTGGTCCGCCAGAAAAGGGTTCCTTTTGCGCAGCAGTCGTTTGGTCATCACCGTAATTGTATCTGTGATGGGAATGGCAAGGCTGATCAGCGCTATTATGGGACTCATACAGGCGTGGGGGCCCTGTGTAAGCTTAAGGGACATGAAAGCGAGTACAAACCCCAGACAGAGGCTGCCGCTGTCTCCCATGAAGACGACAGCGGGGGACCAGTTAAAATGAAGAAAACCCAGGACAGCCCCGGCAAAAGCAAGATTAAGCAGAGCGAGATTTGTCTGCCCCCCGCTGATGGCATGAATTGAATAGAAGATAAAAATGATAAAAGAAATTCCGCCGGCGAGGCCGTCCATTCCATCCATCAGATTAAGAGCGTTGATAACCCCGACCACACAAAAGATTGTTATTGGCCAGATAATTATTTCTGTGGGGGGAAGGTTGATTGCCCCTGTAGCAAGAAGGTTGCCGAAGGAGGTCAGAGTGGTGTTGTCAAAAAAGATAATGAAGAGAGCCGCAACAATCTGTACGTAGAACTTTCGCTTTGGATCGAGCTCACGGAAATCATCAACAAAACCGGTAACCACCAGGAGAGCAAGACCGAGAAACAGCCCGTGAAAGCCGGATATGTCGGAAAACAACATGACGCTGAAGAGAGCTGAAAATAACATGCCAATACCACCAACCAGCGGGCGGGCAACGCTGTGCACCTTGCGTTTTTCGCCGGGTCGATCGAGAAGACCGATTGATCTGGCGATCCGGGCCAGGTTCGGCATAACATAAACCACGGTGAACAGGCTGACGAGAAAAGGAAGAAGTGGAATTATCTCTTTTGGCAGCATGTCAAATTTCTCCGGGCTTGTGGGATTATCTGGGGCTGAAACTTCTTGGAATTTGCAATAATATTGCAAGCGGAGAGCGGAGTCAAGGGATAGGTTCGAGCTATAAAGGCGGAGGCCAGAGAGAGGACCCGCCTGTTACAGATCATTTTCGCAACCCCATGGGTATGAATGCTTTTAGCGTGATTCTCCGCGCAAAATGCAGTCTATCATATTTTGTACAGTATGTTCATTGTTATTGGCAATAATATTTTGTGCCGCTCTCTTTGCACTTTCCCGGGCGTTGACAGGAGCGAAACTGAATGGCGTCATGCG